>CAIXBT010000401.1 GCA_903917755.1 uncultured Bacteroidota bacterium | reverse complement strand
CCGATCTAATATCTCGTCCCCGTTTCAGTTCTCCATTATATCACAATATCTAAAATACAATGAAAGCAACTAAAGACTCTGTCATCGCATTAGTATACCAATTGCGTACAGAACCAAATGGACCTGTTATGGATGAGGCGACTGCAGAAGCGCCGTTTGAATTTCTTTTCGGACATGGCAATGTACTTGACAAATTTGAAAACAACCTCGAGGGTCTGATCACAGGCAATCAGTTTCACTTTATACTGACCCCGCAGGATGGCTATGGTGAATTTGATCCGGAAGCGATCATCAAAATGAATAAAAGCGATTTTCAGTTTGAAGGGGAAGATGCTTCACATCTGATCGAAGTGGGCAATCTGATCCCTCTGCAGGATCAATTCGGAAATCCATTTCAGGGACGCATCACCGCTATCAGTGATAGTGATGTGACCATCGACCTCAATCATCCTTTTGCAGGCAAGACGCTGCATTTCTCTGGAGAGGTAGTAGGCGTACGCGAAGCACATCCAAACGAATTGGAACATGGGCATATCCATCACGGTGGCGACCATTCACATCATTGATCTTAGACACATCAGACTATATTAAAGCCCTGAGGAATAATCTTCCCGGGGCTTTTGTATTTTATGCAGTGCATATTTTTGATTAGTTTCAAGTTTATCAACTAATATGAAGTATGAATACTAAAAGCGCACTTTGGGGAATCGATATGGGAGGCACAAAGATAGAAGGTGTGGTGATGTCGTCTCTGAATGACCCATCGCCGATCATAAGAAAGCGAATAGATACGCAAGCTGACAGAGGTTATGAGCATATACTCGGACAGATACAAAAACTTGTCGCAGAGATGCAGGAGCAGTCAGGTCTGCGTCCGACGGCTATCGGTTTTGGTACGCCGGGTGTGCTTGATCCGGTACTTCAAACTATGAAAAATTGCAATACTACTGCTCTGATCGGCAAACCGCTGAAACATGATCTCGAAAACCTGTTGGGAGTAAATACTGTCATCGCTAATGATGCGAATTGTTTCGCACTGGCCGAGACGCATTGGGGTATAGCTAAGGAGAAATGCCCGGAGGCGCGAATGGTCTTTGGTGTGATCATGGGCACAGGTGTAGGCGGCGGAATAGTGATAGATGGGCGTGTTTGGAACGGACATCATGGTATAGGGGGCGAGTGGGGCCATAACTTTCTGGATGAGTCAGGGGGCATCTGCTATTGTGGCAAAACAGGCTGTGTGGAAACGATGCTTTCGGGCCCTGCACTGGAGCGTTACTACACGCATCTGACCGGAGAAAAGATAAAGCTCAAAGAGATCGCCTCTCGCACTGCCACTGATCATGCGGCTGCAGAAACGATGGCGAGACTACATCACTACTTTGGTAAAGCATTGTCGGTAGTCACAAATCTTTTGGATCCTGATGTGATCATCATAGGTGGAGGAGTCGGGAATATAGATTCTATATATACGGAGGGTATGCAGTCGCTTAGAGAATTTATTTTTAATAACGGGTTAGATGTCAAAATCCTGAAACCGTGTCTGGGAGACAGCGCGGGAGTATTTGGTGCTGCGGCACTGGTAGGATAAACCAATATGGACTATGAATAAAATTTTACGATATTTTCTCAAAGTTATGATAGCGATCGTCCTGCTGGTGCTGGTCGTCTGTCTGATCTGTCTGAAACCACTGGATAGTACCGCATATCAGCAGAATGATTTTTATAAAGAAGAACTGAAAGAGATCGCTGCCATAGCACCGGATACGAAACCCGGCACCACAGCTCCCGGATCAAACGGACTGGAGGTCGGGTGGTCGCGTGTCAATTTGCTACCGTCTTTCACCACACCTATAGCTATTGATGCACATCGCGGCGGCAGACATTTCAATGGCGTGCATGATTCGATCTATGTCAGAGTTTTTGTTTTTAAAGAAGGTGGAAGAAAGGTGGCTTATGTCTCCGCAGATCTGCTCATTATCCCACCTACAGTCTCAAAAATGTTTGACACACTGCTGCTCAGAGAAGGATTTGATACAAAGAATATTTATTTCACCGCTACCCATACACATGCGAGTATTGGTGCCTGGCATGATTCGTATGTGGGTGAATTATTCGCCGGTAAATATGATCAGCGGGTGCCTCGGCACATCGCGCATTGCATAGCTGATGCCATTATCAAGGCAGAGAAAAACTGTTCGCCGGCCAAAGTAGGATATGGCGAGATACCCACCAGTAAAATGGTCTTTAATCGTTTGGTAAAAGAAAGGGGGAAGGTGGATTCATTGCTAAGAATAGTCAAGATCGAAAAGGCAAACGGTGAAAAGGCAGCTATTATCACATTTGCGGCACACTGCACAGTGTTTCACGAAAAGATGATGCAGATCACAGGAGACTGGGCAGGCATCATGATGCATCAGCTTGATACCTCGGGCAGGATAGATCTTGCCAGCTTCAGTGCAGGAGCGGTGGGCAGTCATGGACCCTACGAAGTGAGCAAGGATCAGGAGACAGAGTCAAAATATATGGCATCTAAAGTTTCTGCTGCAGTATTGGCCTGCTACGGCAGTATAGAGGTCAGCGATATAAGAAGTATAGGAATGCAGCATGTACAGTTACACCTCCGTGAGCCTGATATGCGGGTGTCAGCACAGATCGTGATCAGGCCCTGGCTATTCAAAAAACTGTTTGGAGATGAGAAAGTATATGTTAATACCTTTCGGATCGGAACCATATACTTCGCAGGTCTGCCTTGCGATTTCAGCGGAGAGCTGAGCGCAGATCTGGATTCATCTGCACACGAGGAATACTTACACCTGTTAGTCACCAGTTTCAACGGTGGATATATAGGATATGTGACAGATAGCAGATGGTATACACTCAATACCTACGAAACCCGTATCATGGGCTGGTTCGGCCCTGGCAACGGAGATTATTTCAGTGAAGTGATCAGAGGGCTGATGGCCAAAAGCGCTCTTAGAAATTAGGTGTGAGCGGTGCTTTCTTATAGAATGCTTTGATGACCTTCACCGCTTCATCGGGATCGTCTGTGATATGAAAGAGATCAAGGTCCTTGAGATTGATGTTATTCTCTTTGGCCAGCATGGTGCTTTTGATCCATTCTATCAGCCCGCTCCAATAGCTCTTGCCTATCAGCACGATAGGTACGCGATCTATCTTGCGGTCTGAACGAGTGTTAGTATTTCGAAAAGCTCATCCATAGTGCCGAAACCTCCCGGCAGATAAATGAAAGCCTGAGCATATTTGGTGAACATGACCTTGCGAGCAAAGAAGTAGCGAAAGAAAAAGATACGATTGTGATCTACATATGGATTTGCACCCTCTTCATGCGGTAGTACTATATGGAGCCCGACAGATTTTCCTTTAGCATTGAATGCGCCTCGATTGCCGGCCTCCATGATGCCGGGGCCACCGCCTGTTATCACGCCATATCCTTCTTTGACGAGTTTTTCACCCAGCCTCACGGTCAGACCGTAATATGGGTTTTCCTCTTTGGTACGTGCAGAGCCAAAGATCGAGACGCAAGGCCCGAATTTTTCCATCCTGTCAAAACCATCGGCAAACTCGGCCATGATCTTAAACATTCTCCATGCTGTATCGCCGCTGTAATTACTCCATTTTTTTTCTTTCATACTTCCGTTTATTTATAGGGGATTAATAATTCTTGTTTGACGGTCTTGTATCAGCACTAAGCCAATGAGTGTGATACCCACATTGATGAATGCTATCTCAAAACCCATTTTATATGCACCGGGGTTCAGCGCTGCATGTGAATTGACACTGTATTCTATGGCATAGGTGATCACTGGTGCACAAATACATACGATAGGCACGAGGTTTTCTTTGAATTTGACTTTTGAATATAAGCCTAACACATACAGTGCCACCAACGGACCATATGTATAGCCGGCTATTTTTAAAATCAAAGAAATGACAGAGCCGGTATTGATCCATTTGAAAAACAGGATACAGATCAGAAAAACAAAAACTACTGTCAGATGCACCGTTTTGCGAATGCGTGTTTTGGCTTCTTCGCTTTTGTTTTGTTTGTTGAGCCCTAAAATATCGATACAGAAAGATGAGGTGAGTGCCGTCATGGCACCATCAGCACTGGGAAATAATGCCGAGACCAATCCGATAATGAATATCAAACCAACGAATGGCGGGAGATACTGAATGGCAATAGTAGGAAATACCGCATCAGGCTTGGCAGGAAGAGGGATATGATTGGCTGTGAGATAGAGATAGAGTGAACCTCCGAGAATAAGAAAAAGAACATTGACCAGCACTAAAGTAATGCTGAAGACAAGCATATTCTTTTGAGCATCTGCCAGTGAGCGGCAGGAAATGTTCTTCTGCATCATTTCCTGATCGAGACCAGTCATGGCTACCGTTACAAAAGCACCGCTCAGGATCTGTTTGAGAAAAAAAGCCGGTGAGTGCCAGTCAGTGTTAAACACTTCTGAATATCCATGATCTGAAATACTGCTCATCAGTGCACCAGGCGATAGCCCCAGAGTACCAGATATAAACCAGACAGTCACTATCAAAGCCAGGATCATAAAGGTGGTCTGAAGTGTATCGGTCCAGACTATGGTTTTGACACCTCCCTGATAAGTGTATAGAAGGATCATAAGCAGTATGACAGCCGTAGTTGCTGCAAAGGGCACCCCCCAGCTATCCAAAATAAAAACCTGAAGCACATTTAATACGAGATATATCCGAGCACATGCGCCCAAAGTGCGTGACACAAGAAAAAAGCCTGCACCGGTCATATAGCTGGTACTGCCGAAACGATCTTCGAGATAGCTGTAGATAGAGGTCAGGTTTAATCGATAATAGAGTGGCAGAAGCACGAACGCTACAGCCATATAGCCTATGAAATAGCCTATCACGATCTGGAGATAATGAAAATGATCTGTCTGCACACCTCCCGGCACACTCATGAATGTGACACCCGACAGCGAAGTACCTATCATTCCATAGGCTACCAAATACCAGCGGCTGCTGCGATGACCTATAAAAAACTCGCTGTTATTTGCTCCACGCGAGGTCACCCAAGCTATCAAGAGCAAGACAATGAAGTATATAGCGACAACTGTCAAGATCAGGCTACTGCCCATCCATAAATATTTTAGACAAATCAAAAGCTATTGATCGGCAATGGCAGGGCTATTTATAAACAAGAAATTGTGAAGGTGACTTACATTATACATCTGTCACATGCGTGTCAAAAAAAGGGTGAAAGGCTACTTTTTTTGTTAAAATTGTAAAAGATACGCTTTAGATTCTATCTTTGGGATACAATCCTTTTTAACAATTTATTAAATTAAACGAAACAAGTATGAAACACAAGCTACTCTCCGTCTTTGTCTTCTTGTTTGCCGCCACGATGTTTTCTTATGGTCAGCGTACCATAAGTGGTGTAGTGACGTCAGCAAAAGACAAACAGCCTCTCATAGGCGCGACTATCCTCGTGGAGAAGACCACTATCGGCACGACGACCGATATAGATGGCAAATACTCTCTCAATGTACCTAATGACGCAAAAAACCTGATTGTATCATATACAGGCATGAAAGCAAAAACAGTTCTTATCACAAGCACCTCAATGGATATTGTGCTTGAGGATAACGAAAAATTGCTCGATGACGTAGTCGTAACAGCACTAGGTATCAAAAAAGAAAAGAAAGCTCTCGGATATGCTGTTCAGGATGTAAAAGCAGAAGAATTGACCAAAGGTGGCAACCCTAGTGCATTGAGTGCATTGAGCGGAAAGGTTGCAGGTCTCCAGATCACCACATCATCTGGTCAGCCGGGTGCTGCGGTGAATATGCAGTTGCGTGGTGTTAATACCATATCAGGCGAAACTCAACCGCTGATAGTAGTAGATGGTGTGCCATTAGACAACTCTCAGAATTCAACACTTACTGCAGCTGGTCTGAGCAGCGGCGGTCCTATCAACGGTGATATCAACCAAAACAGAGGTATAGATATCAACCCTGATGATATCGAAAGTATATCTGTACTCAAAGGACCTACTGCCGCAGCACTCTATGGTAGCCAGGGCGCCAATGGTGTAATCATGATCACTACTAAAAGAGGTTCTGCAAGCGGAACGAAAAAATACAGTATTGAGATCGGATCATCAGTCAGTTTTGATCAGGTCAATAAACTGCCTGCTCTTCAGAATACATATCTTCAAGGTTCGGCTAATACCTATAGTAATGGTGTGACAAGATCTTGGGGACCTAAAAAAGACACAATGTTTTGGGATGGTTTAGGTGCAGCATCAAACAATGGATACGATGTACATGGTAGTCTGGTAGGCAAAAGCGATCCTACAGCTAAGATCCCTTTCTCTCCTTATAACAATGAGAACACTTTTTTCCAAACAGGTGTGACCACCAGTAATAATATAGCCATATCAGGAGGGTCAGACAGAGGCAATTTCCGTCTCAGTGTTTCAAATCTCTATCAGACAGGTATCATTCCTCAGACAGATATCAATAAAACGACTGTAACTCTTTCGGGAGAACAGAAACTGGGAAAAGTTGCAACTATAAGCGGTAGCGCCAGCTATATTAACTCAGGTACCGATGGTACACTGTCAGGTAATAATACTTCGGCTATTACTTATGGTATCTATCGTTCACCGATCAGTTTTGACAATCGTAACGGAATCACTAATAGTGTTACCGATCCTAAAATTTACACATCTCTCGATGGTACTCAGCGTACTTACATAGCAGGTGGTACAGTATTTGACAATCCATATTTCACCATCAATAATAACGTTTACAGAAGTGATGTGAATCGTGGTTTTGGTAATATTCAACTGATCTTAGATCCTACCAGCTGGCTCAATCTGACCGGTAGAATGGGAGTGGATTTCTACAGTGAGCGTCACAAACAAGTATTTGCAATGGGTTCAGCTTCGATCCCTGCAGGTGAGATCATAGAAGATCAGTATTTCAGCCGCATTCTGAACTCTGATATCATGGGTACTTTGCATCGTCAGCTTTTCAAAAATTTCAATGCAAGTTTACTTTTGGGAGAAAACATTTACTCAAATTTCGGTCAGGAAGAGCTAATTAGCGGACCCGGACTGAATTTCCCGGGCTTCAACAATATCGCGAATGCCAATACTACTTTGGGTGCTGAAAATCATTCTAAACAATTGAGATTTTCTGCATATGGCTCACTCAACCTTGATTGGAAAAGCCAGTTATATTTCAACTTTACAGGTAGAAATGAGTGGAATTCAACTCTTCCGGAAAACAGCAGAAGCTATTTCTATCCATCTGTTGGGTTGAGCTGGGTATTCACCGAAACTGCTAAATTGATTACTAATAAATACTTCCCATTCGGTAAAGTAAGGTTCTCATGGGCAAAGGTGGCAAACGGTGCCGGAAACTTCCTGTTCAGAAATTATTATGGACAGTTTGTAGCCGGAGCTGACGGATGGACACCAGGTGTTTCATTCCCCTTCAACGGACAAAATGGTTACGCACTCAGCGCGACACTTAACGACCCACATTTGAAACCTGAATTCACTCAATCATACGAGGCAGGTCTTGATCTTCGCTTTTTAGAAGGCTTTAAGATATTTGGCGGTCTGGGTTTAGAAGTTACTTATTACAATTCTACATCTTCAGATATCCTCACTCCGACTACAATAGCTACCTCTACGGGATATGCTAACTATTTCACAAATGGTGCGACTATCAATAACCAGGGTGCTGAGATCGTAGGAAGTATCACTCCGGTCAAGGTAAAAGGTTTCAAATGGGATATTACCGTGAACTGGTCTAAGAACATCAGCAAAGTGACGGCTTTGCCGGACGGTCTGACCAATTATAGCCTTGGTGGTTTTACATCTACTACAGTTAATGCGATAGTAGGGCAGCCTTATGGTGTGATCTGGGGCGGTGACTATATGAGAGATAGCAAAGGAAACGTAGTAGTAGATGACAGAGCTACAATAGGCGGAACAGCCAATCCTGGATACGGTCTTCCTATAGCAGATCCGAATCAAAAGATCATAGGCAATCCAAATCCTAAATGGATGATGGGTTTCCGCAATACTTTCTCTTACAAAGGTCTTTCACTTAGTCTCTTGTTTGATATCAAACATGGTGGCGATATCTATGATGGTACCAATGCAGCCCTTATCACATACGGACGTGCTGCAGAAACCGCTGCCGGCAGAGAGAATACTGCATATAGTGCAGGTGGTGTAATGGGACATTTGGATGCAAATGGCAATCTGGTCGTGACAGGTTCAAATAATATCAAGGTAGATATGACAGCTATCGATCCAAGCACAGGCAAATCAATAGCTCAGCTTTGGTATACTGGTAATGGTGGTGGATTCGGTTCTGTTAGTAAACCTTTCATTGAAGATGGTTCTTACTTCAGATTACGTGAGTTGGCTCTGTCTTACTCACTTCCTTCAAGATTGTTCAAGAATATCATTCTGAAAGGAATTGACCTCTCATTCGTTTCTCGTAACCTGTTTCTCGTAACCAAATACAAAGGAGTTGACCCAGACCAGAGTTCGGCCGGTATCTCAAATGTGAAAGGATTGGAATGGTTTAACCTTCCATCTACCAGGAGTTATGGCTTTTCTGTGAAACTTCATTTCTAAAATCAAACAAAAAGATATCATGAAAAATTCAATGAAATATATAATTCCTCTCCTCCTTGTTATACTGGCCACGGCGGGGTGTAAGAAAGAGTTGAATAACGCTGCAACGAATCCGAATCAGCCGTCTACTGTGACACCAAGTGTACAGCTCACATGGACAGAAGCTAACCTAGGATACGTATTAGGCGGAGACCTGTCGAGATTCGAAGGTATTTTTGATCAGCAGCTCACTATCGGTGCTTCGGCAAGGCAATTCACCGGCTATGGTGTTTACAATTTTGCTACATCTGACTTTAACTATCCATGGCAGAATCTTTATGCAGGCCTTCTTAATCTGAAAAATCTGCGTAACCAATCTACTGCTGCGGGATACAACTACTATGCAGGTATAGCAGATGTATTGATGGCTCAATCATGGGGTGCTCTGACAGATGTATTCGGAGATATTCCTTATACTCAGGCATTGCAGGGAGCTGCTAATCTTCAGCCTAAGGTAGACAAACAAATAATAGTATACGATAGCATTCAGGGTCTGCTCGATTCTGCTATTGCTCGTCTCTCTGCTACCAGCGGTGGTAATCTTGTACCATCTACTGATGATCTGATCTATGGCGGAAACATAGCTCAGTGGACCAGACTCGCATACTCACTCAAAGCCAGATATTATCTGCATATCAGGAAAGTAGACGGATCAGCTGTAGCGAAAGCTGTAGCTGCATCTGCAAATGGTCTTAGCGCAAACTCTGATGATGCATATGTGAAATACGGAAGCAGTTCTGCCAGTGCCAGCCCATGGGGTCAATTTACTCAAAACAGGTCAGGAGAACTGTCATTCGTGGCAGGATCAACACCTGCATTTTCTACGCTTGCTGCCTTGCTCTACAGCACAGGTGATCCGCGTGCTTCAGGTTATATAGATTCAGTCAATGATGAGCCTACAGCTTTCTTTGGCAACTATTTCGTCAATAATGGTAGTGTAGCCGTTATGACATATGCTGAGCAACTGTTCATCAATGCTGAGTTAGATTCACTCACCGGGAATGCAGGACAAGCTGCTACTGATTACAACAATGCCGTGACAGCTTCGGTCAATGCATTCGGTTCTTCCAGCCCTAATGCTGCTGCATATCTGGCAGCTGTGGCAAACGAAACTGCAGCTACTATCAATCTGAAAAAGATCATGACTCAGAAATGGATAGCATTGTTCCTGAATCCTGAATCTTTTGCAGACTGGAGAAGAACAGGATATCCGGTTCTCAGCCCTAATCCGGGTTCTACTACTGGTATTCCAAGAAGATTCTACTATCCTCAGCAGGAGATAACAGGAAATCCAAATGTAGCTACTGCTGCTGCTGCTGCAAATCAATTGACCAATCGCGTTTGGTGGGATGTACAATAATCCTTACGATCATAACTTAAAGCCCTTCGAAAATTCGGAGGGCTTTTTTATTTCAGGTAAATGCACAATCGGCATCACCATCCTGAATGATAAGTTTCTCCCTGTCTGAGAAGTGTGCATCTAATGCTTTCGTAATGATATAATGCCTTTTGATAGGACGTTTGTATATGAAAGGAGTGGAGTTGGAATTAAAGAATTTGACAAGGTCAGGGTGAAATACCGTGAGCATATTGATTTTTTGGGTGAGCATTAGGTCGTATATATATTCTATTAGGTCCCTTGTATTTTCCTTTTCAAAAAAAGCATAGGGCACTTTAAGATGATTATCTCTTATGGTTAAATGAATGAAACCAACTATTTTGCCAGCCTTAATCATCTTGACAAATACATTCTGAAAACGATCGGAAACACTGGAAAAATGATAGCGTCTGCTTTCCTCTGTTGAGGTAGATTCCATCAGCCATGGATACTCGATGATCCAGTTCAGGTCTGTGGTGTCACGCCTTTCAAAACTATTGTCGGACTTCGAAAGAATGTAGTCATTGACATCAGAATATAAACGCCTAACCTCTTCAAACTTGAGAGTCGAATATTCAAGCGGGAGGAAATATCTTAGTTTCAGATCTACCGGTACATTCGCTATCATGTCTGCCATGTGTAGAAATGGAATGTAGCGCTTATACTTCTCATTTTTCTTTGGCAGTACTTCATGCAGGTTAAATCTCATATAGCAGCGCAGGCCATCATTCACTCTTAGGTCATTGAAATTTCCCGAGCGGTCATATAGTCCTTTGGCCTCGGGAGTAAATTCGGTCACAAGAATATGATCGTTCCATGTGCGGAAGGCTGTAGAGAGAAGCTGTTTAGCTATGCCTTTGCCTCGCAGGGCAGGATTGACCCACATACAGCTCAACCAACCACACTTCAGTGCTTCCCCGCTGATGTTATATATTCTGTCTGCCAGCACACCCAGATAGCCGATCATTTCATTATTATCATAAGCTATGATCATGAGTATATCATCTTTGTCAGCACGAGGATTATGGATATGTGAAATGGCCCGATGGGTGCTGATGGGGATGACCGACATGCGCCTGAATTCATCTGAACGGATCAGATCATTTAATTGCTCGCTATTGTATGTCTTAATTTCCATTATCGCTTTATGGTATTCTTGCCAAATGGCACCCTTAGGAGATAATAAAGATACTCTGATTTGAGAATTTGCTCCGCAGAGGCGTTCCAGCCTTCCATCGGCACTCGCTGAAACTGTCTCGAATGAATATCTTTTTTGACTCCGGCACCTCCGAAGGAAAAATCTACTTTGCTACCTTCGAATAATTTTTGAAAGAATTCACTGGAGACTCCATGATCGGTGAAAGGAAATGCAAAAAGCCTCTGTCTAATTCCAAACTCTACTTGCAAAATATCCAGGCAGTCGAGTGTTTCGGATAGTTGTTTATCGACATTCAGATCTTCATAATATGGATGGCTGCAACTGTGAGCACCTATAGAAAAGCCTTGCCCGATGAGCGATCTGATCTGATCTGAACTCATGTAAGGTTTGTAATTTTTAAGAAAAGTATCAAACTCTGCATTCACCGATTGGTTGAGATCCTTTTGTAATTCCTGATCGTTTCTGGCAGTGAAGGTGTTTAGAGAATCCTTCTTCATTTCTCTCAGCAGGCTCGCTTTGTAACGAAACATCAAAGCCTTATTGTCTACGAAGTCTGTATTAATAAAAAAGACCGCCGGGATACCTTTCCTCAGGAGTATCGGTGCTACGACATCATACATCTGGCGAAGACCATCATCAAAGGTAAGCAGCATTATCTTTTTGCCGGCGTACTTTCCCGACAGGACGTCATTAAGATCATCTGCTCCGATGGGTTGGTAGTGTTTGGTTAAATAATCAATGTCAGCTTCAAATTCTTTTATGGTCTTGAAGCGATAGAGATTTTTTATGTGTGGGCAATCTTCATCACTCACCACATGATAGAATGGTATGACAAAGTTCTGACCAGCTAAGGCACAAAGAGTATCTAATGGAAGCAATCCACTAAAGAAAGATGTAAGGCCGATGAAATCTTTTCTTATTGACATGGTGGTTTTGAGTCTTAGAGACCGAAATGCAATGCCAATAAAGTATAATCTTTTTAGAAATTATACTTTCCCGAAGCAATAGTTTTCTGAATACCCTCTAAAATAGATACCAGCGGGCGGCCCAGCAGT
>CAIXBT010000400.1 GCA_903917755.1 uncultured Bacteroidota bacterium | reverse complement strand
CCCCAAAACCCCAAAACCCCTTTCCACTCTTGAAGTAAAGAAAATATTTTGATAATATTCATCTCTAGGACGTCATTTGACCACGAGGCACCACCATTCGTCTATGATGAACAACTTGATTTTTGTTACTACTGAGGAAAGTCCGATAGACAAGGGCAAGGATCAAAGCCACAAAGACGATAAGCATGCAAGATCCGATTGTCTGAAGCAAAAGGGAGAACCAAGGATGCATCCTCACATAGAAGATCGCAAAGTGGTCTGAGAGGTCACCCCATAGTTTGAAGGTGTCTCTGTATGCCAAGTCATTTGGATCATTGGAGAGTGCAAAGGCTCTCGAAAAGTTGTGCAAGGCTGCTGCTGTTGATGTCTGCCTCGTATCAAGTGAATCAGCAGGCATCATCAAATAGTGATGAGCTGTGGACAGTATCGTAATAAAAGTGGTGGAGATGAAGCTTTCTGCTAAAGACGCTTCGGGATAATCCTGTAGCAATTCCTCCATTGATTTATATTTTAATTAATAATGTCGCTCGAAAGGTAGTAGTAGTAGCAGCAGCACTTAAAAACCTTGAACCAGTCCTCATCCCTTCCGCCACTCTAAGTTATCAACGAGTAGGAGAATGCATTGTATACCATTGCGGCAGCTCCAGGGAAACCAGCATTCATGAGCTAGTAGAGGTAAAACCAAAGATACAGAGCAGATAGTGGACAGCTACTGAAACAACTGCAGAACAGCAGCAACATCATGTCCTCCAGCATCAAAGCTACGAAAGCAGGTAGGGCCATTGAAGAGGGCTAGTCTCATGCAGACTTAAGAAGGCAGTCTTTTGACAATATCAGAAAGGGAGGTGTCGGAAGTAACTTGTTGACTAAAATGAAAGATACCGCATCTTCTGCGGTAGAGTATTATGGTATCTCGACTAACGGTTCCACTTAACTGAATCAGGGCAGCACTGGCTTGTCAAGAAACGCTCTTCCAATGCTCTCAGGTAGCAAGTTCACGATTCGATCACTCTTGAAGCGAGACATGAAACCTATCAATGAAGTGCTGAGTCGATCCACCAGCTAAGGAGAGAACTTTTCAGAACCATCTGAGACTCTAGTTAATCTAAGGTTAAAGTAACACAGCATGCAAGGCAATTACAAAATATTAATGCAAGCTCTCTCTCCGATCCGGCTTGACAATGGAGGTGACTATTCTGACTATTCATCTGGTTTAAAAAGCTATTAGAAGTAGAAC
Source organism: uncultured Bacteroidota bacterium (assembly GCA_903917755.1). Taxonomy (GTDB): domain Bacteria; phylum Bacteroidota; class Bacteroidia; order Chitinophagales; family LD1; genus UBA1941. The sequence continues at coordinate 5,382 of CAIXBT010000400.1, read as the reverse complement.
AAGTAAATGATGGGAAACTATGCAATGCTCGCATTAAAACATGAGAACTCCAACAGTGGTAGCCAGCCACAAGCCCCTAGCTTCTCTACAAGCCCACTTTCAAGATCTGGAGTGGCCCTAAACTTCCTCGAGGATGGTACTAGCTCTCAGTAGTCTTCCCAATTCAAGCTTAAGGTAAGGACGCTGATGAGAAGTGAAAACAGCAGAGTTACCCAATCCGTAACTGCCTAGAAGAATCTTTCTCTGAAGCTGAGAGATGTGATTAAGTAATCAGCAGTCAAGTACCAACAAGTTAACAAGGATCCTTCAGTAATTGGATCATTCCTAGAAGACTTGCAGACCATAATGGTGAAGAAGGATTCCCTCGAGGACGAAGATATTGAGATGCGCAAGTACTTTGACCTCGTTGTGAGTCTGCACTAGTCTTGTGTCAAGGCTATCACTGCAAGAAGTTAGAATGTCTCTTTTGAAGCCTTAAAAGGCTTGGAGGAACTTGCAGCTCTTGCTTACGATGTAAGCCTGCTAAGAGAAGTGATTCACCTCCAGGCTTTGGTGGCATGCTTCTTTGGACTCTGGTCCGAAGCCATTAAGTTTTACAGAAAATTAGTTGACCTCTCCAATGAAACAGGAAACGGAGTAGATCGCAAAACTGGTTTTAAGGGGCTTGGCTTTTGCTACTAGGAGCAAAAGCACTACAAAATTGCGACTCGTTGCTTCAAAAAGCTCTTAGAAACTGCATGGGACACAGATGATGTCGAGAGTGAAGTGTAGGCATATGAGGGTCTTGGATTGCAGTATTTCTACTTAGGGGAACTTAAGAAGTCGAACTACTACATTGACCGGATGGCGAGAGGCAAACTTGAGAAGTAGGAGAGCAAGATCAGATCCATGTACCTATCCCAGCTTCATCACAAAAGACATCTGAAAGACAAGAACCAGGTGAGCTTCGCTCAATTGAATGCTATCACGTCTAAGCTTGATGAGATCTATGAGAGAGCGTCAAGGCAAGGGTAGAGAAGATAGACCATTAGTAATAACAGTTCTCTAGGCCTAAGCACCATCGTAAGTGTAGCATCCTTTTCGAAGAAGGTGCGAAACAAGATAACCAAGACCATTGTCTCAAAAGGAGCTCAGCAGAGTGACAACAAATCCAAGCTTCACATTGATAGAGCGGCAGGCATTCCCATATTCTACAGGAATCCCTTTACGAAGGAGGCACGTCCGATCCTTATCAGGCCAAGTACCGCTATCTCAAGGGCACCTTCTAATGACTTCCCTTCCCCTCGTATCGGTATGGGCGATGCTGGTTCTAAGGGCATTGGGGCATCCAAGAACTTTGATGTGATGCCTCACTACACCGAGGACACTTAGGGGAGATGGATCGATTCTCTTGAGTATGATCAAGCTCACTTCAGTGGGATTGTGAAGCGAAGGAACAGACACCGTAATGTGACAAACCACTCGCAACAAGGAAAAGATCGAGACCCTTTCACTCATGGAGGGCATGGTAATGTAAGTAAACTTGTAGAAATGACCATTCGATTAGAATCACTCTTTCACTGGTGCAAGAGTCAGGCTACCTGAGGAAGAAGAGTAGAAAGTCAAAGACATCGCGAATTGGCAACTTGACATGAAGGAGGTGATTCGAAAGGCAAAGTTAGGGGCAAACTCAAGGCAAGGTGCAGCGGGACAGAACTGTGACATCAACATCAGCCATTTTAACCCTCTGAAGTCCCTCAAGTCTTTTAAGTACGCCTTTGAAGTAAGTTCAGATTCCCCCTTACCTATTGTATCACCAACTAGTATAAGCAGAAGCAAACGACAGCTAAGCTTAATGAAATCGAGAACCTTGTAAACAAGCAGATCAAGCTTGTCGAGTACAGTCCTGTCCCTCTCGAAAGTCTCACAGATGAGCAGATCATTCAAATCTCTCGCACTAGTCTAAGTTCTCTTGCTCCGTCTTACTAAAACCAAAAGCGAAAGCAATCTTTTCATAACGGTCGCTAACCAAGTGAGAAGTTACCAGATGATATACAGCAGCAGTACCAGCAGCATCAACAGCCTGCTATAGAATGCTTGGCTTTTGTCAACAACCCTTAGAACTTCAAGCTCAAAAAGTATAACGAAATATTGAACCTATCTTTAGCTTAGACGGCCCAAAGTATCTTGAAATGATTTCATTCACAGACCCAAATTATACGGGGTTTTGGGGTTTTGGGGTCAAAGGGTTTCGCCATCATATTCATCACCCCGCCGACCATGGACGGAAGCATGAGCATGAGCATCGTGTCATGAGTGGAAGGCAATGCGGACAATGCTGCCGAATTGATCGTAAAACCAACGGAGGTCGGATTCCCGTTATTATCTGTCCTGACCCATGATCTCATACTGCCCGTACCGAGAGTCAGGGTTTGGCCGACTGTGATCTGAGATGTGCTGCTTTTTTTGCAAGCTGCTGCCAGCAATACAGCCAGGATCAAGACCATAGAAATGGATCTGCTTTTCATTTTGTTTTTTTGAGGTGAATAAATCGGGGTAATATTAAGAATAGGATAACTTGAAACACATGATGTCCATCAGGCATCCAAAATATCGATTTTCGTAGGAAAATTTTAGTCATTAATTGTTTGCTGCGGTCGCGCATTTTTTACCCACTGTTCTATTGCTGATTATTAAAAAGCTTTTTAGTACATTAGCTAAACATTAATTTTACGGTAACTTAATATTAAGGCAAAACAATTAAACCATTATCAATTTAATTAAAATGAAGAAAATATACCTCTTTACAATTCTTGCTCTGCTATGTGCATTAAACATGCCTGCGCAACAGCCTTTTACCTTTGTCCATGTATCTGACCTGCACGTCTCTACGGTGACCTCGTCAGTGAATCAATGCGACCTGAATGGAGTAGAAGCTAAATGCTATCTGCATACATTTAACAATATGAACCCCAAGCCTGCATTCATCCTGGCTACGGGAGATATCTCCAATATCGGCAATAGCAGCGCCGTGAGCGGTGGTATGTACACAGCACTGACTCAGTATCTCTATCCGCAGAATCTGCTGAACCCCGGCATCGGTGCCCTGCATATTGATTCGGCCATGACCATACCTTTTTATTTCGCACCCGGCAATCATGACTATTATACCACGCTCCTGCCGCCGGGCACTTTGACCCAGCTCAATACCCTGCCTAATTATTCTAAATACATAGGGCCGGACAGCGACTATGCGGTCACGACACCTATCTCGGTCATCCTCTTCGTGCGTTCAGGATGGGATATCTCCTATCTGATCTCTATCGACCCAAAAGCTTCCGGCCTCACAGATGCTCAGTGCGCATGGATCAGAACTGAGCTGGCACAGAACGCCGGCAAAAGAAAGATCATCGTAATGCACCACCCTGCATCGAACTTCACGGGTACGAACTGCGACAGTTCTGCACATGGCGCCATAGCCAACGATTCTACCGCTACGATGTATGTCAATAGAAATACCTTCCTGAATATCTGCGATTCGAATCATGTAGATGTGGTACTCGCAGGGCACTCACATCAGAATGTAGTGGTAGACAGAACCGGCACTCAGGTCAATGACAACTGTACTACCTGCGGCACTCGTTTTGTGCAGACAGGGCCTGCATTCGCGGGTTGCTATCGTACCATCAGAGTAGATTCGTCTTTTGTGACCGTCAGCCCTAACATGCAGAGCTGCCCTAACACTACGGCCGTACAGGATGTAGACTTCGAACTGAACATGTCGGTCTATCCTGATCCATCGACCGGTATTTTTAATATGAACCTGGGCCAGACACTGCCTGTCAAAATGAAAATATTCAATGTACTGGGAGAATGTGTGCATCAGCAATACAGCAACTCTTCAAAAATTCAGATAGACCTGCAATCTCAACCTCCAGGGCTGTATTTCATGCAGCTGGTGATCGAGCAGGATGTACCGGTGATCTATAACTACAAATATCCGCTGGTGATAAGCAGATAATATCAACTTAAACAATATACACATCAAAAGCCTTGCATCTCGCAGGGCTTTTGTCATTTAAATGCTTGTGCTTAATTCTGAATGCTCTCCAGTGGCAATGTGAAATAGAAAGTAGCCCCTTCGTTCACTTTGGCATCTGCCCCTACCCTGCCGCCATGCTTTTCGACTATCTTTTTCACCAGCGTGAGGCCCACACCGGTACCGTCGAAATCTGCCGATGGGTGGAGTCTCTGAAAGGCCCTGAAGAGCCGATCGAAGTGTTTCATATCAAAACCGGCACCATTGTCCCGGAAATAAAATATCAGTTCATCCTGCGTCCTTTCAGACCATATCCTTACCATCGGAGTTTCCTTCTTTGATGAATATTTTATGGCATTGGAAATAAGATTGGTAGCTACCTGCTCTATCATAGAGAAATCTGCGGTCACCGCAGGCAGTTCAGATATATCCAGTGTAGCATTGTGACTGGTAGAGTGGCTGATACTGGCCCACACATCTTTTATCATCCTGGTCATGTCCACAGAGGTGAATCTGAGCTCTTCTCTGCCATATTTGGCCAGTGCCAGCAGATCTATGATGATCTCATTCATATGTTTGGCACTATCATCTATATATTCCAGCAGTTCGCCCACCTCCGGATCTATCTTATCCTTATACTCGCTGAGTATGATCTTACTAAAGCCCATGATGGCCCTGACAGGGGCCTTGAGATCATGCGAGGCGGAATAAGAAAAGGCCTCCAGAGCCTTATTCGCTTCACTCAGCTCGATGGTACGCGCCAGCACACGCTCCTCCAGTTCTGCATTGAGTTTTGTGATGGATGCTTCTGCTTGCTTCCGCTTGGTGATCACATCAAATACAGCTACGAAATAACTCTTTGCCGGACTATACACTGATATCCAGTACCAATCCTGCAGAGACTCAAAGTAAGTTTCAAAATTTTCGGGCTGACCTGTATCTGCCACCCTTCCGTATATCTCAAATATGGTTGCATCTTTCTCACTGATATTGGGAATGATCTCAGTCACTCTTTTGCCGACCACATCGTGCAGACCTGTTTGGGTCTCAAAAGCAGTGTTTGTAGCCAGATAGGTAAAATCAAAGGGCTTGCCATGATCATCATAATGCATCTGGCAATAGGCAAACCCATTCAGCATATTCTCAAACAGCGAACGGTATAGCTGCTCACTGACCTTAAGTTTGGTCTCCGTCAGTTTTCGCTCTGTGATGTCTCTGTAGTTTGTGATAAATGCATTGATAGCATGATCATGCAGCTGATTGCTGATCGTACCTTCGACCCATATCTCATGGCCGTCTTTATGTATTATCCTGAATTGTTTAGTGGCAGAATTGCCGGGCTTTTCGGCCAGCATCCGCATCAT
>CAIXBT010000399.1 GCA_903917755.1 uncultured Bacteroidota bacterium | reverse complement strand
GGTCCTGATATACTCCTGATCCTTTATACCAAATCCATGGTATAATAAACTTTGCATTCCCATATCTCTAAATTAAAATATTTCTATTTTCCAGGTATGCATTATTACGATGAACCAATTTATTTGCTGTTATCACAGTTTCCTTGTTCATAATAGTAACTGTTATTTCGAAACCTTCTACCCAATCAATTCTTATTCCATGTTCCCGGCTATATTGAGGTATAGACAAAGTCATTTCTATTTGTTTATTATCCATTTTCAATCAAAAATTTATTGGATTCCTTGGCACTTGCGTCCTGATTTTACTTCACATGCCCTCTGGCAATATTAGGGCTTTCAGGATTTACCGAAAGTTTAAATAGTTTAGGCTGAACTATCAGGTCCATATCTTCCATTGGCACAGCGCCAAGCAATACTTCATCGCCTAACACCAATGCCCCTACGAAACAATTTCTGTTTTCGAAAGTGATCCTGATAGGGCCGACATATGGCACAGATTCACTTGTTCCGTTGGCAAGAGTGGCCTCACGGGTTTCGAGTGGTTTCAGATTAAGTTGTGCTGCTATATGCGAAGGTATGCATAGATAAGTAGAACCGGTATCTACCAGACACTTCACTTGCAGCCTTTTTAACTCCGGTTGCACCGGGTTTGACAATTCTATATTTGAAAAAACTAATCCCATATGCTAAAGTTAAAGAAAAAAATCAAGTCTTACAGGTCTTCCAATCTCAACTGCTCTTTCTCACGCACACCTTTGTCTGTATTCTGCACACTAATCATTTCCACAGTTGGGTCATGCTCTAGGTATAATAAGTAGTTATTCTCTGCTGCTTTCGGCAAAAGATCTTCTTTCTCATCGAGTGTGAGCAGCGGACGAGTATCATATGCCATCACGAAAGGAATAGACAAATGCCAGCGCGACGGTATCAGATCAGCACAGTACACTATAGTGTGGCCCTTGTAGCTGATATGCGGTGTCATCATGCTCTCTGTATGGCCATTGACAGTCTTGATAAGGATATTAGGATTGATGGCCCTCGATCCTTCCTCTATGAATTTCAACTGACCACTCTCTTGAATGGGAAGAATGTTCTCTTTCAGAAAGGAGGCTTTCTCACGGGCATTGGGTTTCACTGCCCAATCCCAGTGCTTTTCATTGCTCCAATAGGTAGCATTTTTGAAAGTCGGAACCAGCTTTTCACCATCTCTTTTTATCGCGCCCCCGCAATGGTCGAAATGGAGGTGTGTAAGAAACATATCTGTGATATCATCTGTATGATAGCCCAATTTAGCCAGTGACTTCTCCAGTGTCTCATCACCATGCGGCTCATAGCGACTGAAGAATTTCTCGTCCTGCTTGTAGCCCATACCACAGTCTATGAGTATGAGTTGTTTGCCGTCTTCTATCAGCAGGCAGCGCATGGCCCAGGTACACATATTATTGGCATCAGGCGCGTGCATCTTGACCCACATGCTCTTCGGCACCACACCGAACATCGCTCCGCCGTCCAGTTTGAATAAACCTGTATCTATTGTATGTAGTTT
>CAIXBT010000398.1 GCA_903917755.1 uncultured Bacteroidota bacterium | reverse complement strand
GCTCAGCCCCGCAGTTGTTGCATTTGGTTTTATCTGTCATTGTTTAAATATATTGATTAATCCGATTGTCTATTTGTCCGTTGGTATGATAACTGGTCAAGGAATTTTAAATTATGCAATTAAAATTAGTATTATATTGCTAAAAATATTAGTTTTACAGAAAATAATTCTGTATGGATTTCATACATACCAATATCAAATTTTTGCGTAAGCAAAAAGGCTGGACTCAGGAGCAGCTGGCTACTGAGCTGGATATCAAGCGCTCCCTCATTGGTTCGTATGAGGAAGGCCGCGCTAAGCCTAACTACGAAGTGCTGGCAGATATAGGCAAGATATTCAAACATACGATCGATAATCTGATCACCCGAGATCTGCGCCTTACTGAGAAAGTACCTTTGTTTTCTGACGAGCAAATGGACATTTCGGGGAAAAACCTGCGTGTATTGGCTATCACTGTCGACAAAGCCGATAATGAAAATATAGAAATGGTGCCTGTCAAGGCTGCTGCCGGCTATCTCAATGGCTATGCGGACCCTACTTTTATCAAAGAATTAAACCGTTTCAGGCTGCCTTTTCTGCCGGCTGGTACATATCGTGCTTTTGAGATCAAAGGTGACTCTATGCTACCTCTTCAGCCGGGTTCGGTGGTGATAGGTGAGTATGTAGACAATTGGAAAAATATCAAAGACGGTCTCACCTATGTGGTCCTTTCTAAGCATGATGGTATAGTCTATAAACGCCTGTTCAATCAGGTCGAAGAAAACGGGACACTTATCCTGCGCTCAGATAATACCTCATATCCAGCTTATCCGATCAAGGTCGAAGAAGTGCTGGAGGTATGGAAGGCTGTGCTGCATATCGGTCATCTCAATAAAGGCAATGACCTTTCGTTTCAGAATATCCTGCACATGATGCAGGCACTCAAGAAAGATGTGGAAGAACTAAAAGGCAACTAAGAATATAGTCATTTGCGAGATTTCTTCAATTATGATCTATTACAGTTACATTCAATCTCCGGTTGGCCCCATAGAAATAAGCGGTGATGATGATTTCGTTTGTGTCGTTTCTTTCGTGGAGCAAATCAAAGCTGATACGGAGTTTTTGCCTAAGGTGATAAGAGATGCCCGGCAGCAACTGGAAGAATATTTCGCAGGAACTAGAAAAGAATTTTCACTGTCCCTTTCGCAGTCGGGTACTGACTTTCAGAGACTGGTATGGAGCGAGCTGGTTAATATTCCCTTCGGTAAAACTACATCCTATCTGCAACTGGCTAAAAATATCGGCGATGCGAAGTCGATCCGTGCTGTAGGTTCGGCTAATGGAAGAAATAATCTGGCTATCATAGTGCCCTGCCACAGAGTCATAGGCTCAAATGGCACACTCGTGGGCTATGCAGGAGGACTGGACCGAAAGAAATGGCTGCTGGATTTCGAAGCACGATGCACCGGCCAGCAAATGCTGGATCTGTAAAATCAAATCTCTCTCAGAGATGAATCACTCTGTTTTAGTGAATTTCTTAGTGGCTACTATCTTGCCACCATCAGTGATACGAGCCATATAGATGCCCGTTTCGAGACCGGAAAGATCAATATCCTTTATGTTTTCTCTGTTTGACATAGACCTCGAAAAAACTTTGCTGCCGATCAGATTATAAATATCAATTTGACCGTTGCTCAGGTTTTGAGGCAGTGAGATATTGAGCTGGCTATGCACCGGGTTAGGGTAAAATGATATTTGAGATACTTCTGTCTCAGAAATACCGGAAGATGTACAGGTAATGCATGTCTTAAAATTCAGGTAGGCCGCTGTATTGGCACTGTCATTAGTGACCCATGTCAGTACCTGATAGTTGCCACAGGCTGAGCCCGAGACGGGAGTGAGGTCCAGCTGCATGAGACCTGTAGAACCGGGTACCATTTTGAAATGGAATGTCTGGGCTCCGATCTGGGTAGAACTGAGGCAAACATTAGGATCGCAGAATGCTACCGTCCAGCCATGCGGGAAAGTACCATAGACCACACGCCAGTTCATAGCGAGGGTATCTATAGAGTTATTATATAAACTGAATTTAAGAATACTTTCAGAATTGCAGGATGTGACAGTAGTATCAAGTACCAAAGTATCTGTGGGAGTGACTGTAAAAGATTGAGAACGTGCAGTTGCGGCAGTCATTATCAGCAAAATCGACAGGTAGAGTATTTTTCTTATCATTTCAGTTTGTTAAATTAAATCATATTCAAAATTAAGTTTATTTTTTATTCTTGATAAAAAACATTTCTTTTGGTTCTCAAATACAAATTTTTTTAACAAACATAAGCTCAAAAATGAAAAGATTATTAACTCTTTTACTAGCCTTGGGAATTACCTTCAGCGGGTTCTCACAGACTATCGTCAATGGCTATTCATGGAATTTCACCACCATGACCGGCACTACATTTCCTGCAGGATTTGTAACGTGGAATCTGGATGGTCAGACTGTGGCCACTAACCTTACTACTAATATACCGGCACTTAGTTCTGCGGCAGGATGGATCCTGTATCCATCATCTGCTAATGGTCCCGGTGCTGCCATGACATCTTCATGGTTTACCAATACAGCTATTACTTGTGACCGTTGGTTGGTCACTCCTCCTATGACCATCCCTAATGGTATGCCGAATGTATGTCTGATGTGGAGCGCTAATTCAGGTGATCCAAACTATACAGATAGCTATGAAGTGAAGATATCTACTACAGATTCTAACACTACTTCATTCACTACTACACCAGTTACTATCAATGGTGAGAATGGCACTGCTACGACTCGTATCCTGCCTCTGGCATCTTATGCTGGTCAGACAGTCCGTATAGCTTTCAGAGATATCTCTGTAAACATGTATCTGCTTTTGATAAACTCTATCAAGCTTGTGAATCTGCCGTCAAACGCATCTCACATCGCTGATGTAGAGATATATGAGCACAATTATATCAACAACCCGGTAGCAGTGACCGGCCAAATGAAAAATACCGGTTTTGATACAGTGAATACTTTCACCCTGAACTATTCAGTGAATGGGGCAGCAGCAGTGACTGCACCGGTGACAGCAGCAGGCCTGTTGCCACAGCAGTCATACATCTATAGTCATCCTACGGCTTTCAGCCCTACTACTGCCGGTACATATACTATCACATCATGGTTTTCAGCCTTGAATGGTTCAGCAGCAAACTCAGATACTGCTAAGGTTACTATTTTCTACTATCCTCAGGTAGCTGGTTTAGTAAAGAATGTACTGGTAGAAGAAATGACCGGTGCAGGTTGCCCTTGGTGTCCGGGTGGAGCTCTTGCTCTTCGTGATGTAGCAAATGCTCTACCTTATGTAGTGCCAGTGGCGATACATAGTGCAGACATCAATGACCTGAGCGTAAGCCCTGCGGATGCAATGCAGGTTCCGGAAGGTCAGACAGTAGTGAGTGCTTTGGCTACAGGATTCCCGAGCGGAATGGTAGACAGGCTTTATTCTTTTGACAATCAGACTGCCGCTCCAAGCTTTGCTAATGACTACTATCGTGGTCCGTCTAACGTGGCTAACCTGATATGGGATACCCTTTCTGTATTCAGAAAGAATCAGGCTACTCCGGTTAATGTGAGCCTGTCTGTAGTAAGCTTCGATAGCACTACATCTTCAAACAACCTGGTAGTGACCGTGAATGCTTCATTCCTTAATTCACTTTCTCAGGGTACATATAACATGAACCTCTATGTGGTGGAAGATTCTGTATTGACCCCTGCCGGTAATAACGGAAATGGATATAATCAGGACAACGGAGCTTATTCAAGTGCTGCCGGACAAACTACTAATTATAATGAATTGTATAGCCTGCCTGCGGTCCTGACTGACAATGGCACAGTAGGTCAATATGCTCAAAATCACGTGCTGAGATCTATGGCAGGTGGTGCATGGGGTAGCACAGGTGTTATTCCTTCAGCTCCTGTAGCAGGATCGACTTATACTAAAACATATACCGCTTCTGTACCTTCTACATGGAGATACAAGTATATCAAACTGGTAGGTGTGGTACAGGAATATGCTACAAGTGCAAACCACAGAACAGTTCTCAACGTGGCACAAATACCTCTGATCGGTGGTCCAAACGGAATCACAGAAACTGCACAGTTCAACAGCCTGTCAGTATATCCTAATCCGGCATCTACTATGGCTACCGTACAAATGGATATGAAAGAAAATGCAATGGTCAATATATCTGTACTCAACGCTATCGGACAGGTAGCTGTAGAGCCTACCAATGTTCTTTTGAACTCTGGTTCACATACAGTTAATATACCTGTAGGTGGTCTTAGCACCGGCCTTTATTTTGTAAAGGTGACTGTAAACGGCGAAGTAAGCACTCTGCCTCTGTCAGTTACTGCTAAGTAATATTTGCAGAAAACAAAAAATTCAAATGGCTACCTCACAAGGGTAGCCATTTTTTATTTCTAAAGATCGAGATTGAAAATTAATTCAGCTATGGTATCAGCTGATCACAGACTGCCTGCTTTCATAAGGTCAAGCCACTTGACCCTGTCGAAATAGACTTCATTGCGGCTGATGCGATGGTCCCGCATTTCTACTATATCGAGGCCCTGCAGGATCACCGTTGCATCCTTGACAGGTATGGTGGCCCTCCACTTTAGGGTGAAACCATTATCAGTGTTGAATATTTCAAGTGCCTCCCATTTCCAGTTTGGGTTTCGGTGCAGTAGTTTTCCGAAATAGTTTAATAGCTCTTCATGTCCTTTTAGTCCGGTAGGATAAGCAGGATCGAGGTAAAATGCATCTTCTGTATAAAATTCCAGTAAAGCTTCGGGATTATTGCCGGTCCATGAGCCGAGCCATTTGCTGCAGAATAGACGCCAGTCAATTTGGGTTTCAGTCATAGCATGAGATTTAAGTTAGATAATAAAGTGGAAGTCGAATTTAATCAATAAATAATATAAAAACTATCTCCGATTCATAACTGCCTCATTACCTTTTTGCATTCTTTTGCTCCTGTGCCTTTTTGAGGTCCTGTTTGCGGCTATTCTCCTCCATATCTTCGGGGTCATCCATTTTAGGGGCATCTTTCAGTGCCTTCCAGTTAAACTTTTCATCTATGGGACTGAGGGCTCGCTGTGGGTCAAATACACGCAGGTCAGAAGCCAAAGCATCATATGGGCTGAAGTCAGGCTTATCTGCGAACAGATCACTCATATCCGTAGCCCCAGCATCAAACTGATTGAAATAAGGCACACCGAGCACATTCCAGAAGGTCTTGTACATACTGCCGAAGCTATAATGCACATGCCCTGAGTAATCTTTCTTAGCATATGGCGATATGACCATACATACACTGCGGTGTGCATCTATGTGGTCCACGCCTCCCTGTGCATCATCTTCCGTCACCACGATCATCATATTTCTCCAGTAGGGTGTATGAGAAAGAAACTCCACCATCCTGCCGAGCGCAAGATCATTGTCAGCCATATAGCTCGCCTCAAAAGGATAGCCTTCCTTGGGCCTTTCATCTGCGCCGTGATCATTAGGCAGGGTGATGGTCAGGACTGATGGCATGGTTTTGCCGGCACCTATCCACCGGTCATTAAAATCTTTCATAAACATATCTGCACGATACTGATCAGGTATGTACATATTGAAGGTGGCATAGAGTTGAGATGTATTGTGAAAAAGCGGCGCAGAAAGCGGATAGTTGATCATGCTTCTGGTACCACTGTTCTTGAAATCTTTTTCTTCCCAGCCCGGTGCCATCTCAGTACCGAACCCGAAGTTGAAGAAGGATACTTTATTTCGTTCGAAATGATCCCATACAGTGCCGCCTTCGTTATAATCCTCCGGGTACACTGATGCATTGGAACCCACCATAAGGTTATTGCCGGGGGCTTTAGAGTCCTGACGCCAGCCGCGATTGTCGGCATAGGCTGCTGTCACACTGGTCTCTACCCATTCGTTAGGATAGGTGCATACCAGCCAGCGGTGGCCGTCTGCCGAGTGGTCAGAGTCGCAGTAGAAATTATCTCCTGTAGCAAAGCGATGCGCAAGCGCCTGATGATTGATCATGACATTGCAATGGTCGATGTGCAGGGTTTTCTTTTCGTTTTCCAGGGTCACATCCAGCCCGAAGCGCGCTAATGACGCGAGGCCCCTGCCATGTTTGAGCTGGCCGAATACCTCATCGTAATTGCGATTTTCCTTAGCGATAAAAACCACATACTTGATAGGGCTTTCTTTTTCTTTCGGATACAGCGGGATGGGATTGTTCTTTCGCGCAGCGAAGATCGTATCTGATGCCGGCCTGAAAGAGAAATTGTTATTCAATACCTGTGTGGTATGTATCTTTAAGTTGTCATCAGTGGGTATGTCTATCACAGATACATATCCATGCATCAGGTGGCCTATATTGCTGCCCTCAGCACCCATATTGAAATCCGGTCCTGCATTCGGTCCGCTGCCATAACCTTTGGCATTAGCGACATAGAGTTTTTTGCCATCGGGAGATACTTTGAGCTTAGACGGAAACCATGCCGTCGGTATATGTCCGACCACCTTTTTGTCTGCTACATCTATCACTCCCACAGCATTGATGCCGGCCTCTGCCACGAAGAGTCTTTTCGCATCGGGAGATAGTGCCAGTCCAAATGGTATGATGCCGCGAAATTTTCTGAGGCGATCATCAGGTTTGATAAAAATGGTATTGACCACCGTATCTTTTCGTGTATCGATCACCGAGATGCAATCATTATTCCCGTTGCTGACGAAAACATAATCATTTGTAGCTGCCAGAGAGTTAGGACTGGCGCCACCTACCGCCGGAAAATCCTCTACCATCTGTCCGACCAGAAATCCCGTTTTTATTTTTGCTGTCACTTTAGGTGCATCTGCCCGGCTCACATCCACTTTGAACACAGAGAATGATTCAGGCACATTCGGATCGCCGAGACCGGGCACATCGACCGAATCATTCTTATAGCCATCTCTCGCTTCCTTTGAGCCGAATGCAGATGTAGCAAATGGCACTGATGTTTCCTTTCTGCGTCTGGGGTCGAAGCTATTCAGAAATTTATATTCATACATGCCGACATTGGCCACATAGACAGATCTTTCGTCAGGAGTGAGTGCCACACCGAAGGGATATCGGCCCACCTGCACACGACTTTTGAGGCTCTTCGTTTTAGTATCTATGATCAGCAGACTGAAATTGATCTGATCTACGGCATAGATCGTACTGCCGTCGCGGGTCATGACCAGATCGCCTATATAGCCATGTGTGATGTCCTTATTGCCACAGCTTATCGTATCTGTTTTGCGGCCGTCTTTCAAGCTGAAAACGTAGATCTTATTTTCCTGTCCGCCTGCTACATATACCACACTATTGTCAGGGGCAATGGCCAGACCCATGAATACCGATGCGAGGATCCCCTTATCTGTATTGGCTCCCGGTGGTACCTGCTGCACCTCCGGATGCTCCGTATTGATATTGCGAATAATGGAGATAGACAAGGGCGATGTGCCGGAGTTGGCGGTGACTGCTATAGAGCCGTCATTGCTGAGTGTGAGGCCGTATGGATGCGGCGCTACCTTGATCTGCATACCTGCAGGCGTGATGATACGACCATTGGGCAGTATGGTGAGCCCCTTTGTATCGATATGTGTGTATTCGTTTCCTGCAGGTGCAGAGATGACGTAGGGACCTGTAGGACTATGTGTACACGATGCCAGTATGGCACTGATCAGGATGATGAGCAGGGAAATTTTTTTCATAACAAAATGAATTTTGAATCACATGTAAAGTATGAAAAATATAAGCTTATCCCAAAAGAAGAATGTGTTTGACATTATGATATTGTGAATTTTGATCGCACAAAATTGGCTTACGTTTAATGTGGCCTGACATAATTTGTTTTCTATATCCAAAACTGTAAATTCAAACCTCAAGCTCTAACCCAAAACCCTTGTTATGAAAAAGATACTGACCGGAATAGTGATAGTGGCAGTGATCCTGCTCGTTACTTTTTTGCTCGCCGGATTTCTAGGCCCGCACGGATTCACCATGAGTAGAAGCATAGTGATCAAAGCCCCGAAGGCTGTAGTTTTTAAAAACATCTCTGACTACAATAACTGGATGAAATGGTCCCCCTGGGCAGATCTGGATAGCAACTGCAAGTATGAGTATTATGGCACACAGGGACAGATCGGCGCGGGATTCAAATGGAAAGGAAACGATAAGGCAGGACAGGGCGATATGAATACTACAGCCATGAATGAAAATGACAGTCTGATCTCGAAGCTCACTTTTATCAAACCATATCCGGCTGAAGCTGTGGCGGGTTTCAAACTCGAAGATGCAGATGGGGGAACCAAATTGACATGGAGTTTTTCGCAGAGCTATACATTCAGCCAACGCCCGATGATGCTGTTTATGAATATGGAGAAAATGCTGGGACCGGACTATGAAAAAGGCCTCGCTAAAATGAAAGAGGTATCTGAAAAACAAGCATCAAGTCAACCCGCCTATGAGGTGAAAGAAATAATATGGGCGGCTCACACTTATTTGGCAGACCGTGCGGTAGTGGCCATGAAAGATCTTGGTAAAGTATTTATGGAGAAGATGCCTAAGGCTTTCACTAATATCATTCAGAAAAACAAATTGGCGATGGAAGGTGCGCCGACAGGTTTGTATTTCACATGGGATACCGCCAAGGGCGAGACCGATATGGCTGTCGCTATGGTGGTGAAGAATGCTATCAAAGTATACGGATATACTACTGTCATACTTGACAGATCGCGAGCACTCATGGTGGACTACTATGGGCCATATGATAATATGAAAGGAGCCCATGATGCGATACATCAGTATGCCGCGAGCAAAGGACTAAAACTAAAATCTCCCGCCATAGAGGAGTATGTAGGCGACCCCGGTGTGGAGAAAGATCCCAATAAAGTACTGACCAAGGTGTATTACCTGATACAAGACTAAAGGAAAGGAATGGTTAAAGGTAGGATCGGCAGGATCTTTGACCTTGGTTGGGATTTGTAATTGATCTAAATTTAGCTATATTTGTATTCTATAAGTCGTAAAGGCAAGACAAATTTCAATTATGCATATTATTGTTTAAAATAACAAATCGGCATATGTAAATGTCTTTGTCTTTCAATGATTTGATTTTTTTGGAAAAAAGAGCCCAGTAGTTGTAAATTAGGATTAAAAATATGTATAAGTGAAAAAAGGTAACCCGCAAATTTCCCTGACTTTCGTTGACTAAATCTGCCCTCGCCCCACGTCAGCAGGAGGCATGACAGCCATAATTGGGATTGGCCGAGAATATCTTTGGAAAAGTTAAAATTTCCGAAATAAATATTCTGATTTAATTACTTTTGGTGCGCTTTATAAAAAACATCAAACTTTATGTCTAACAACGCCAAACTCACCTACGGGGACAAATCGATAGAGCTTCCTGTATTTACCGGAACAGAAAATGAAAGTGCAGTTGATATTTCAAAGCTGCGCGGGCAGACGGGTCTGGTCACATATGATGAAGGATATAAGAATACAGGTGCATGCCAGTCAGCTATCACATTTCTGGACGGAGAGAAAGGCATACTGCGCTATCGCGGCTATAGCATAGAGGACCTGGCATCCAAAGCTACTTTCACTGAGGTCATGTTTCTGCTGCTGCATGGTGAGCTGCCTACAGCTGATCAAAAAGCAAAATTCGAGCATGATCTGACCATGCACACACTGGTGCATGAGAACCTGATGAAGATATTCGAGGTGTTTCCTACCCGCTCACACCCTATGGGACAGCTGATGACGGCCCTCTCGGCGCTTTCTTCATTCTATCCAGAGTCTCTCAATCCGAACAATAAACCGGAGGAGAGCAATATGACGATCATCCGCCTGCTGGCCAAGATGCCTACCATCTGCGCCATGATCAATAAAAAAGGCAAAGGACATCCGATACTGTATCCTCAGAATAAATATGACTATGTAACGAACTTCCTCTACATGACCTTCGGCAATGTGACCGAGGAATATCATGCAGACCCGGTGGTAGTAGACGCGATGAATAAGCTGCTCATACTCCATGCAGACCATGAGCAGAACTGCTCTGCCTCTACGGTGCGCATGGTGGGTTCATCTCACGCCAATCTGTATGCATCTGTCAGTGCAGGTGCTGCGGCACTTTGGGGCCCTCGCCACGGTGGTGCTAATCAGGAAGTGCTGGAGATGCTCGAAGACATTCGTGACAACTATAACGGCGATGTAAAGAAAGTGGTAGATGAGGCGAAAGACAAAAAACGCCTGCTCTTCGGTTTCGGTCACCGCGTATACAAAAATTTCGATCCACGCGCCAAGATCATCAAGGTGGCCTGTGACAATGTACTGGAGAAACTCAATGTACATGATCCGCTCCTTGATATAGCCAAAGAACTGGAGCAGGTAGCACTGAATGACCCGTATTTCGTAGAGCGCAAGCTATATCCGAATGTAGATTTCTACTCAGGAATAATATACAAGGCATTGGGTTTCCCTACACCTATGTTCACCGTGCTGTTCGCACTGGGACGTATGCCGGGATGGGTATCTCAATGGAAAGAAATGCGCGAGCGCAAAGAAGATATCGGTCGTCCGCGTCAGATATATACAGGACAGGTGCTGAGACCATTCGTATCTCTAAGCGACAGAAAGTAATAGGCCTCTCCCAACCTCTCCAAAGGAGAGGAGTAATGAAAATACAATGAAATACCGGGCTGTTTAAGCCCTCCCTTTTGGGGAGGGTTTGGGTGGGGCTCTACTGTTGAGCTTTCGACGGAGCTGACCTTTCTACTCTGAGGCCTACGCTCTTCATCTTCTCCAGAGGATTGACACGCATATCCTGTTTGATGGTGAAGGTGTATTTTCCGATCATCGGAAATTTGGCATCATGCTGGATCTCTACGGGAATATCGCAGTTGTCGCCGAGACATGATCCGTACCATTTGCCATCGCTCTCGCAGAGAGGCAGGTTGACGCGCTTGTCCATCTTTTTGCCATCGGGCAGCTGGGTACCTATCTGCACGAATAGATTCCTCCATTCGAACTGGAAGGAATGACGAAGGTTGATATAGATATTGTAGCGGGTAGTAGTGTCTCTGACATCGACAGAGAAACTCTTGATATCATCATAGGCCCATTTCTCGTTGGCTACGGGTGTATTGGTCTCATAGAGCCTGTTAGGGTCACATGAAGTACATAGAAGTGCAGCGAGCGATATAATAAAAAGAGGGATCAGGTTTTTCATTGAACAGGTAGATCAGATGTCTGTTTAATTGTTGTCTTTATTGTCAGGTGTCTGCGGTCCTTTGTTTTCAGGTTTATTGTCCTGAGGTGGTTTGTTTCTGTCTCCCTGAGGTTTATTTCTGTCGCCTTGAGGTTTGTTTCTGTTTCCACCCTGAGGATTATTTCTGTTGCCCTGCGGATTGTTTCGCTCGCCCTGAGGTTTATTGCGCTCGCCTTGTGGCTTTTTACGATCACTCTGTGGTTTGTTTCTGTTGTCCTGAGGTGGTTTATTGTCCGGATTTTTGTTTTCCTGACGGCCCCTGTTATCTCTGTTGCCGCCCGATTGATTGGAGTTTTTGTTATTGCCGCCTCTGCCTTTGTTCTTGTTTCTGCGGTCTTTCTCCATGAGGGTAGCGAGACTCACCTGCCCTACCAGATCATCATGTTTAGATTCATCCACGATCACATTTTCTACCACGTTATAGTTGCTGAGGCTGGCCGGTTTTTTACCCTGCTTGTTCATCCATATCAGTTCGCTGACAGTCTCTACTGCCAGTTTGAATGGATTGCCGTGAGTGCCTTCATATTCGAACCACATCAGTTTTTTGAGGATCTCGGTTTTGCGCAGCGTAGCGGTACCTTCTTCAGTTTCTATCTTTTCGACGTTCTTAGGAAACTTCTTCAGCGCATCATTGTAGGTATCGAGTTCGTAGTTGAGGCAGCATTTGAGCCTGCCGCACTGTCCGCTCATTTTCTCTGTATTGATAGCGAGGTTCTGATAGCGTACTGCCTGAGTGGTCACCGATTTGAAATCCTGAAGCCAGGTAGAGCAGCAGAGTTCTCTGCCGCAGGTACCCATTCCGCCTATACGGGCGGCCTCCTGACGGGCACCGATCTGGCGCATCTCGATCTTGACCTTAAAGTCTCTCGCAAACACCTTCACCAGCTCTCTGAAATCCACACGGTCATCAGCAGTATAATAGATCGTGAGTTTTTTGCCATCACCCTGATACTCCACATCCCCTACCTTCATCTGGAGGTTTTGAGATTTGGATATGGCACGTGCACGCACCATGGTTTCATTCTCTTTGTTACGGCCATCGAGGAATGTATTGATATCAGATTCAGTGGCTATCCTGAGGATATTTCTGATGGTATCATCGCGCTCGGTGATCTTGTTTTTCTTCATTTGTACCTTGACGAGTTCGCCTTGCAGGCTTACTTCACCAATGTCAAAACCTTGTGCCGCTTCGACCACGACCAGCTGCCCTTTGTGCATGTCATGGTGGTCAGGGTTTCTGTAGAAGCCCTTTCTGGCACCTTTCTTAAAGGCGATCTCGACTATGTTGAAGTTCTCGTTGAAGGAAAGTGGCATATCAGCCAGCCAGTCCGAGACATTATTTTTATTACAGCCACCCGTCGAGCAGCCACCTTTGCTACCGCAGCCTGCCGGCTCTTCGCCTTCTTTGGCAGTGCCACATGATCCTGATCCACAACCCATTTATATACAGTTAATATATTATTAATAATACCCTGCGATCTTTCATAAGAAGGAGGGGACATAAGTCAAAGAGCGAATATAATGTAAAATGTGGATAAGGTGGAGATGCCTTTGTTTGGGCGCAAATACCATTAAGGGGCTTTTTACCTTTTTATGCCAAAATATTTTACTTTCAACCGTCCTAATTTCAGAATAGAAAAACAAATCACATGTCACTCAGCCATAGCAACAGAGAAATAGTAGAAAACGCCGTCAAGGCCATTCATGCACGTACTTTTTTCGCACAATATCCCGAGTCGCCTAAGGCATATGGCGAAGAAGCTTCAGCGCATGGCCTGAAGTCATATAATGAGCAGCTGGGTAAGAAATTCGAACAGTTACACCAGCAGCACCCGGTGTCATGGGTAGGTGAGGAGGTGTCGCCATATACATTGAAGCCATTGGGTATCACTTATCCTACCTATGAGGTGGATACACTGATGGTGAGGGCGGGTCGTGCCTTTGATCAGTGGCGTAAGCTCTCTGCCGACGAGCGTGCAGAGGTGCTGATAGAAGCGCTGGAGCGTGTCAAAAACCGCTTCTTTGAGATAGCATATGCCACACAGCATACCACAGGGCAGTCTTTTGTCATGAGTTTTCAGGCATCAGGTCCTCATGCCAATGATCGTGCGCTGGAGGCTGTAGCAATGGGCTGGGAGGAACTGCATCGTTTCCCTTCGTCAGTGATCTGGGAGAAACCTGCGGGCAAAGGTGTGATCAAACTGGAGAAACACTATCATGCTGTACCAAAAGGGGTCGGTCTGGTGATCGGTTGCTCTACTTTCCCGACATGGAATACCGTTCCGGGACTGTTTGCGACCCTCGTGACAGGCAATACTGCCATCGTGAAGCCGCACCCTAAATCAGTCTATGCGATCGCTATCGTAGTAGCTGAGATACAAAATGTACTGCAGCAAAAGGGTTATGATACCAATGTGTGCCAGCTCGCAGTAGATAGTTCTGATAAATTGATCACTAAAAAACTCGCCGAGCATCCGCTGGTGAAACTGATAGACTATACAGGTAGTTCCGTATTCGGAAACTATGTAGAATCGTTGCCGGGCAAAGCTACTTTCACCGAGAAGGCAGGTGTCAACTCGGTGATCATTGATTCGGTAGCAGATCTGGCTCCTGTGGCTCAGAATCTGGCATTCTCCGTGTCATTGTATTCGGGTCAGATGTGTACTGCTCCGCAAAATTTCTTCATACCGGCCGAGGGTGTTCATACACCGAATGGAGTAGTGAGTTATGAAGATGTGGTCAAAACCCTCGTGGCTGCTATAGACGGCATAGCCAAACATCCTGCCATGGGTTCCGGTACGCTTGGTGCTATCCAAAGCGAAGCAACGATCAAGAGAGTCAACTCTGTGAAAGATATCGCTACGCTGCTCCTCGAGTCAGGCAAAGTAGCCAATGTAGAATATCCCGATGCACGCACATTGTCTCCGACCGTACTGGAGGTAGATGCTAAGGACTTCGGTATATATGAGAATGAACTTTTCGGACCAATAGTGCTGATCATCAAAACTAAAAACACTCACCAATCTCTTGAACTGGCTCGTGAGATGGCTGTCAAACATGGCGCGATAACCTGTGCGGCCTATACCACCAATGACGAACTGGCCAAAGAGATCGAAGAGGAAATGGAAACATCTTTCACACCGGTGTCATTCAATCTGACAGGCGGTATCTTCGTCAATCAGCATGCGACCTTCAGCGACTTTCACGTGACCGGCGGC
>CAIXBT010000397.1 GCA_903917755.1 uncultured Bacteroidota bacterium | reverse complement strand
GTTCGTGATGATCTTGGCTGAGCGGCTCTGTGCGAACGATACTGCACTGATAGCTGTGAGTAATATGATTAAGATGTTTTTCATAAAGTGAATTTACATATATTTTGAAATGTGCTAATAGCTGTATCGGTTGTTTATTGTTTTTCGATGATGCCTTGATTAAATTATTAAATTTGCGAGGTTCAAATGTATCAATGCACAGGTTATTAGGCATATTATTTTTACTGTATTTTGTCTCCGGGGCTTTGTTTTTGCCTCAGGGCGATTTTGCCTCGCTGCCTGATCTGCCTAAGATGTATGCACACTGCAAGGCCACCGAAGACCATGATCTGAATATCCCTGATTTCATAATGGGGCATCTGCTCATGATGGACGACCTGATGGGAGAGCAGCCCGAGCCTGATGATAAGCCACACCAGCCCGTTCAGTTTCATCACATTTATACTCCGGTCACTATAGCTGCCACACAGCTTTTATATGTTGAGCAGCCTGTTTTTGCAGAAAAAGAGAAAACACAGATCTGCGATGAAGTATATCTCTCAGATTATCCCGTCTCCGTTTTCAGACCTCCGATCATTTGATTTCATATTGTGAATCAGGTATGGTGCCGGTCTATCTTGATCTGCACTCAATTTTATTATTGAATTTAAAAACAAAAAAAATGAAAAATATAATGATCGTAATGATCATGGCTATCATATGCCATACAGGTGCTATAGCGCAAAAAATAAGTTTAGATAAGGTTCCCGCCCCCGTCAAAGAGGCATTCAAAAGTAAATTTCCGGCTGCTACAGGCGCTACTTGGGAGATCGAAAAGAAGGATGTCTATGAAGTGAATTTCGTGAATGGCAAGCAAAAGCAGGCTGCGCAATTTGATAAAGCCGGTAAATGGGAGAAGACTGAGATCGAGATAGAAACTGCTCAGCTGCCTAAGGCCGTTTCTGAATCTTTCGCCAAATCCTATGCTGGATACAAGATCACGGAAGCCGAAAAAGTAGAAACGCCTACACACAAAGAGCTTTATGAACTTGAAATAGCTCTCGGTGCTAAAAAATCTGAAGTTCAGATCATGCCAAACGGCGAGATCATCAAGCATGATTGATCCTAGTCCGATTTGATTGAAAAAGCTCTCCTGCTTCAATGCGGGCAGGAGAGCCTTTTGTAATTTTTTTATAAATTGTATTGTCATGAAAAGATTTCAATGGAAGATGCTGGCTCTGCTGGCTATCTTCTTTATAAATAATTTTAAACTCAACGCTCAAAACACCTTCAATGCTTTGGTGATGGACAGTAGTACCCATGAGAAACTAGCCGGAGTCGTGATGCTGGTCAAAGGAACTACCAGTTCAGGAGCTACGGACAGTATCGGGAATATAGCCATAACTGGTATTCCGGACGGACAGCAGGCTATCGAGGTGAGCTATATTGGTTATCAGAAACGGACACTTCTGGTTCAGTTTCCACTTTCGAATAAAAAACCTCAGACTGTTTTGCTAATGGCAGATCAGTCTGAGCTGGGGGAAGTGCTCATCACATCAAATCGCACCAACTCGCGTGTCGAAGATGCACCTATCAAGGTCGAAGTACTGGGCATGGAAGAACTCCATGAAGAGAGTTCTATCAAACCCGGCAATATAGCCAGCATACTCGGCGATGTGTCGGGTGTACAGATACAACCTACCTCTGCAGTGAGCGGTAATTCTGTGGTGAGGATGCAGGGTCTGGACGGTCGCTATACACTGCTGCTGCGCGATGGTATGCCATCCTACAGCGGTTTGTCGAGTGGTTTGAGTATCCTTCAGATACCGCCGCTGGATCTGAAACAGATAGAGATCATCAAGGGGCCTGCCTCTACCATCAATGGTGGAGGAGCGATATCAG
>CAIXBT010000396.1 GCA_903917755.1 uncultured Bacteroidota bacterium | reverse complement strand
CCCGGCTGCTGATTGGCCATACCGCTCTGGTTTTGGTTATAAACAGCTGATAAAACAGAGGTAATGGTCATCAGAACGGTGAATAGACTTAAGTGCGTACCGATCAGCGGCAATGCATTGGTCCAGGTCATTACTGCATCATAACTCGACAGGTCGGTAGCCCATAGAAATGGCTGCTGACGAAGCTCAATAGAGTTCGGGAAGAAGTAATACATGGAGAGCAGGATCGGCATCTGAAGTACCATAGGCAGACAGCCACCGAATGGGCTCACACCCGCCTTTTGATATATCTTCATCTGCTCGGTAGATATCTTCTGCGAGTCATCTCCGTATTTTTCTTTCAGACCATCTATTTCCGGTTTTAGCACTTTCATGTAGGCACCCGATTTGATAGCTTTCCATGTTAGAGGTGTTAAAACGAGTTTTAATAAAATAGTGAGTATCAATATAATAATACCATAGTTCAAATGTACTGCATCAAGGATGTTAAACGTAGGAAGAATGGCAAATTTGGTAATGTATTTGATCCAATTGAATACGAAATTGTCCGGAGAAAGCTTGATAATGCTCTCAAAGTCCTCCCCTGTTTTCTTCAAAGTAGAATACCTGTTTGGCCCGAAATAGAAACCCATAGCATAACTGGCCGTCGGAGCTGAATGATAATCCATGATCAATGTAGCATCATACTTTTTGACATAGTTTTTATCATCTTTATTGAAATCAGCTTTCACGCTACCCTTAAACAGTCCCTTACCAAAAATCGTAGCATTAAAGAACTGCTGTTTAAATGAGATCCAGTCAGCTTTGCCATTCAGAGCCTCCTGCTGATTTGGTTTATCTTCATCCAGGTGTGCTACATCGCCGCTAGAATATCTGTAATACAGAGCTGAGTAGCGTCTTTCTGTAGCGACAGAGTGCTCCAGATTTTGCAAGGTATTAGACCATGTCAGCTGGATGTCATTGCTGTTTGGCAGGACTTTGTCCAGACCAACTACATTTACATCATAGCCTACATGGTAGTCGTCCCCCTTCAATGTGTACTTCTGTTCGAAATACTGTCCATCACCTGCCTTCAGGCGGAAAGAGATAGTCTTTTCTTCAGTACCCTTTACTTCAAATGATTCACCGATCGGTTCGAAATACAGATTTTTTGTGCTTACTATCCTGTTTCCGGCTATAATGAACTGATAGTTGAATTGCTGTGTCTTGTCTGTAAACAGAAACAAAGGTTTTTTGTCCCAGGTCGTGTATTTCTTCAGTTGAACACTCTTTATAGAGCCACCCTTCGCAGAGATAGTGATCTTCTGCAC
Source organism: uncultured Bacteroidota bacterium (assembly GCA_903917755.1). Taxonomy (GTDB): domain Bacteria; phylum Bacteroidota; class Bacteroidia; order Chitinophagales; family LD1; genus UBA1941. The sequence goes on along the minus strand of CAIXBT010000396.1, from coordinate 3,462 downwards.
TTCATTCTCAATGACGAAATCCTTGTCGGCGCCATTAGCGGCTGCGGCGAAAGGGCCAAGTTGACCTTGTGCGGAAGCCGAGTCTATCACAGGTATTGCCGCACTGGCAGCAGATTTAGTGGCTGTTGTTGTGTCATTAATCGCCTTTGGAGCGACTGTGTCAGACTGAGTTTGAGAGGATTCAGGCTTAGCAGATGGACTGGCAGGTTTTTTAAACTGATTAGAATACCAGAACAAGCCGAATATCAGCAAGCCGAGCAAAATAGTACCAATGAGCGTGTTTTTGTTTTCCATGTTGTGTTTACCTCTAAAAATGGAGGCGCAAACCTATGTATTTTATTTTAAAAATCGGATTTATGCTACATCATTTAAACAGATATAAAATCCTTCTATGTTCAAACACCCTTATTATTCGTCCGCTTATTGAAAAGTCGGCAACATTAGTTAGCACATATGCGTACTATAGATTACAATTGCACAGCAAAAATGATACTCAAGTTAATTTCAGATATAGTTGTATTCCTTAGTTCTACGGTGAAATTCGCGGTCGGTGCTGCTGAAGTCGTGACGGGCAATCTGGGCATACCCGGTACTATATCTAATGTCTTGGGCGGGATCACCGGTATCATAGTCTTTACTTATCTGGGCAGCTACATCCGTATTTGGCTCATTAAGAGGTTTCCTCATCGGTTCAATAAGAAATTTTCAAGAAGCAGTCGTTTTCTGGTAAAGGTCCGTGAGCATGCAGGGCTTCCCGGTATTGCATTTCTCACACCTATATTACTATCTATTCCTGTTGGTGTCCTTCTAGCTCTCGATCTTACCACTCACAAAGTGAAGATCGTTTCCAGCATGGTGTTCTCCTGTATTTTCTGGTCAGCAGTGTTCTTTGTTCCCTATTACGCCTTCAACATCAATGTTATAGGCTGGGTCAAGCATATGTTTTGAGGTGGCGTTTTAGCTCGAAACATTAATTCTTAAAAGGTACTTCCTTCACCAGATAGGAACCATCGAGATCATTCCAGTCGCATAAGGGTGATAATATCTCACCTGCTGAGCAGCCTATCACTGATTCAGACATGCAGCCTATCAATACCTTCAGACTTTTTCCCCTAGCATATTTTATCATTCGGTAGGCCTGATATATACCACCGCACTTTTGCAGTTTGACATTGACACCGGAGTAACTTGTTAATATGGTATCAATGTCTCCATACTGTTGACAAGCCTCATCTGCTATTATAGGTATTCCAACGGAACTTTTCAATTTGAAACTTTGGATGGGGTTATCTTTTCTAAACGGCTGCTCTATCAGCATGCAGCCATTAGCTTCCAGTGCTTTTGCAAACAGGATGCTCTTGTCTATTTCCGTCCATGCCTGATTGGCATCCACACCGAATGGAGCATCGCTGAGACTTCTAAAGTCTTCAAACATTCTTCTATCATCAGTACCATTGAATTTGAGTTTAAAAGTATGGAAGCCGTACTCCCTGCCATAAGCAATGCGCTCGGCCATTTCCTTTCTATCGCAAACAGAAAGTGTATAGGTGCGGATCGCATGGTCTGGCTCCATAATACCCAGCAGTGCTGCTATGCTTGTATCCTTCATCTTTGCCTCCAGCGCCCACAGCGCCATATCGAGAGCCGCTAAAGCAGGTGGCTCTATCTTGCCGTGCAAAGCATTTATCTCCGCAAGAACAGTCTGCGTTTCAAAAGGGAAATGGATACTTGAAATATCTAACGACGATAAACAGGCCATAGTCGAAACCTGTGTATAGGGCAAGTATGGCGGCAAAGTAGCTTCACCAAAAGCCCTGACGCCTTCACATTCAAGTTCTACGAATACTGCATCTGTATATGAGCGTATGCCATGAGCGATCCTGAATGGGAAAACAAACTCAAGCTGATAGGGATGTAAGGTGATTTTCACAAAATGAAATTAGAATAAATCAGCAATAGGCATGAAGCCGAAGCCTGACGATCGACTGTGTTCCCTGCTCTTCGTTCACCAACTAAAAATCAGTAAACAACTCGATTAGCTTTTTAAAACTTGTAGATAAAACACCATACTTCCAAAAAAATGATACTTTTGGACTGTTTTGAAAAACAATTAATGAACTCATTCCAGCAAACTATAAAACAGCCGGTCTCTATCAAAGGAGTAGGCCTACATACAGGACAGGTAGTTACACTCACCTTTCACCCCACCACCGCCAATCATGGTATCAAGTTTCAGCGTATAGATCTGCCCGAAATGCCGATCATCCCTGCTGATTGCGATCTGGTGACCTCTGTAGAACGAGGCACCACATTAGAAAAGGCAGGTGTCAAGATAGCCACAGTAGAGCACCTCATGGCAGCTCTGGTGGGATTGCAAATAGATAATGTCCTGATCACAATGGATGGGACTGAGGTGCCGATCCTCGATGGAAGTTCGGAGCCATTCATTGAGGCTTTGGAAAAAGCGGGCCTGCAGGAGCAATCTGAACATAGAGATGTATTTGAACTGCGTACGACCATGAATTTCGTAGATCGTGAAAACGGCGTTGAGATACTGGCCATGCCGAGTGATCACTATCGTGTCACTACCATGGTGGACTATAAATCTGATGTACTCGGTCAGCAGCATGCTTCACTCAATAAAGTGGGAGATTTCAAAAAGGAGATCGCATCAGCACGTACGTTTTGTTTTCTGCATGAACTGGAAGCATTATATGACTCAGGTCTGATCAAGGGCGGTGATGTGAATAATGCCATCGTCATCGTAGACAAACCGGTCAGTGAGCCTCAAAAAGTGAAGCTGCAGAAGCTATTCAACAAACCTGACATCACAGTAGTGGAAGAAGGGATTTTGAATAATGTCAAGTTGCATCATCCTAATGAGCCCGCCAGACATAAACTGCTGGATGTGGTCGGAGATCTGGGCCTCATCGGTACGCCGATCAATGCCAATATCATCGCTACAAGGCCCGGCCATAAATCAAATATTGAATTTGCTAGAAAGGTAAAGGCATATATCAGAAAGACACGTCAGCATGACAATCCACCGGAATATGATCCTAATTTGCCTCCTGTATATGATTCCGAAGGTATTAAGAAACTACTCCCGCATCGTTATCCGTTTTTGCTGATCGATAAGATCATTCACGTCGATAAAAAGACAGTAGTAGGGGTGAAGAATGTGACGGTAAATGAAGAGTTTTTTAATGGTCACTTTCCCGGCAATCCAGTAATGCCCGGTGTACTTCAGATAGAGGCTATGGCGCAAACCGGTGGTATATTGGTGCTGCAGGAGGTGCCCAATCCGGAAGATTATGACACTTATTTTCTTAAAATAGATAAAGCTAAATTCAAGCACAAGGTCGTGCCCGGTGACACGGTGATCTTTAAACTGGAGCTACTCTCTCCGGTACGTCGCGGACTGGTGGAAATGAAAGGAAGTGCTTTCGTAGGCAACAGACT
>CAIXBT010000395.1 GCA_903917755.1 uncultured Bacteroidota bacterium | reverse complement strand
TTTTCAGGCCTTCGCGCACAGAACTATACATGGACCAATATGCCATCTCTAGGTCAAACACTGTACGGCACGGCCAGTTTCACCATAGGCTCTAACATCTACGTCATGGGTGGATGGAAAGTCAGTGTAGTCTCTATCGGCGGCTACCCTGTTCCACTATCTCATGCAGTTTATGCATTCAATACCCAAACAAATACATGGTCTCAAAAAAATGACTTCCCCGGCACTCCTACTTATGGAGCCAGTGCCTTCACAATAGGCACCTATGGCTATATGGTGAATGGTTGGGATTCTACCGGTTCTGGTGAAGGACCAAGCACCACATGGCAGTATGATCCCACAAATGATACGTGGACCCCGAAAGCCGCTTTCCCTGGGTCTACACGTTACACCACTGCTAATTTTGCCCTCAATGGCAAGGCATATATAGCTTGTGGATTCAAACCTTATGTAAGTGATGTATTCTGTTATGATCCGACCACAGATAGCTGGTCTCAAAAAAATAGTTTCCCGGGCGGCCTCCGTCAGGCTATGGTTTATTTCACTATCGGGAATACAGCATATGCCGGAATGGGTTGTACAGGTGACGGCAGAGGAAGCTACTTTCTCGAAAGTGACTGGTATAAATATGACGGAACTACTGATACATGGACTGCTCTCAGTCCTTTCCCGGGAGATGCACTCGATGCTACTTACAACTTCGTTCTGAATGGTGAAGGATATGTAGTAGGTGGGCTAAACCAGAACAGCGTTTATTATGCGAACAGTACTAATGCTTCAAATAAAGTATGGAAATATACTCCTACATCTGATGCATGGACATTCATCGGTTTATTCCCCGATTCTGCCCGTTTCGGCGGTGGTGCATTCGGACAGGGCAATGGTGCGGGTTATATGGGTCTCGGAGCAGGCAACTTCAACAACTATCCTCTTACTGATAAGTTCTATCGTTATGGTCCATGTATAGGTCCTTACTCTTGCGCTATCACTATCAATAAACTTCAGATCAGTAATGCCGTTTATAATTTTCAGGCCAATGGCAGTTTCTCTCCTACGGCTCAGATCACATGGAATTTTGGTGACGGACAAACAGGTATCGGTACTTCTGTGATACATAATTATACTGCAATAGGCAATTATACAGTGACCGCAAACGTAGTGGATTCAACCTGTGCAGACAGCACTCATACTACTCTCAGTGTTGCAAATATCAATAACTGCTCTGTAGCAGTGAACAATACAAACTTCGGCACTACATTTACCCTGTCCACTACAGTATCTCATGGTGCAGGGCCATACACCTATCAGTGGTCATGCCAGACAGACAGTAACTTCATGAGTAATTCTCCTGACCCGGTGATCAATGTACCTCTCAATACACCTACCACATACTGCGTGACAGTGACCGATACCACCGGTTGTGTGGCATCTGCCTGTACTACGGTGGTCGATTCTCAGACTTTTTATTCCCCATGTCAGATATACTTAGTGGTTTATCCGGATTCAGCTATTCCGGGTTATTATTACGGTGTATTATACACTGCCAGCAATACTCCATTGACATATTCATGGAGTTTCGGAAATGGCACTACCTCCAATCTACCTTTCCCAAGTTGTAACTATGGTACTCCGGGCAATTATGTCATATGCCTGACAGTGAGTGATGGAGCAGGTTGTAGCTACACCTTCTGCGACTCAGCTTTCTATGCATTCAAATATGGTGGCGGACCAATGGTAAACTTTAATGTAAGAAGCCATCAGGTATTGGGCGTGACTGACATTAGCAGCAGCACCACGATAGCAGTCTATCCTAATCCTGCCGAAAACAATCTGACCATCGAAGCGGCAGGTATGAAAGTGGACAAGGCTACCATCTACAATGTCAGCGGTCAGGAGATCATGACCATCGCCAGTCCATCACAGAATAAAATCGACATTAGCACTTTGATCGATGGCATATACTTCATGGATGTAAAAGTCAAAGGCACTTCTACCAAAGTAAAATTCGTAAAGGCCAATTAATACTTGCTTTTAAAACGTATAAGCGGCTGTCAGAAATGACGGCCGTTTTTATTTCTGATCAGTCTCACGCTATTCTCTCCTCATTATTCACTATTCTCCTATATTAGCGTCGCCAAAAAATCAATGATATATGAGCGAAAAGCTGAATCTGGAGTTTAACCGCAATGAAGACAACATGAAACTGATGATCTCTGACCTCAGGAAAACAGGGGAACAGATCAAAGCCGGTGGTGGCAAAAAGTCTATCGAAAGACATAAGGAAAAAGGCAAACTCACTGCCCGTGAACGTATCGAACTTCTCACTGACAAAGGTGCTCCGCAGATAGAGATAGGTCTCTATGCGGCATACGATATGTACCCTGAGCAGGGTGGCTGCCCGAGCGCCGGCGTGGTGACCGTGATGGGCTATGTCAAAGGACGTCTATGTATGATCGTAGCAAACGATGCCACAGTCAAGGCGGGTGCATGGTTTCCCATGACGGGCAAGAAAAATCTCCGTGCACAGGAGATCGCTATGGAGAACCGCATCCCCATCATTTACCTTGTAGATAGCGCTGGTGCCTTCCTCCCCATGCAGGATGAGATATTTCCTGACAAGGAGAACTTCGGACGTATCTTCCGCAATAACGCCGTCATGTCAGCCTCCGGTATCCCGCAGATAGCCGCCATCATGGGCAGCTGTGTGGCCGGTGGTGCATACCTGCCTATCATGAGCGACGAGGCGCTAATAGTCGAGGGTACAGGTTCGGTGTTTCTCGCAGGTTCATTCCTCGTCAAGTCTGCTATCGGTGAAGACATCGAGAACGAGATACTCGGCGGTGCTACCACTCATAGCGAGATCAGCGGTGTGACCGACTATAAGATGAAGAACGACCAGGAGTGTATCGAGAAGATACGCCAGCTCGTAGATAAACTCGGCCATCAGAATAAAGCAGGCTATGACCGTGCTACTCCGGCTAAACCCAAACTCAAAGAGTCAGACATATACGGCATCATACCAGAGGACAGCGCCAAACAATATGATATGATGCAGGTGATCAAGCGCCTCGTAGACAATAGCGAGATCGAACTATACAAAGAACTCTACGGCCAATCTATCATCTGCGGCTATGCCCGTATCGATGGCTGGGCGGTGGGCATCGTGGCCAATCAGCGCAAGGTCGTCAAGAGCAAGAAGGGCGAGATGCAGTTTGGCGGGGTGATCTACTCCGACAGTGCTGACAAGGCTGCCCGCTTTATCATGAACTGCAACCAGAAGAAGATACCGCTTGTCTTCCTGCAGGATGTCACCGGCTTCATGGTTGGTTCGCGCTCCGAGCAGGGCGGCATCATCAAGGACGGCGCCAAGATGGTCGCGGCAGTGGCCAACTCCGTCGTACCTAAATTCACCATCGTGGTCGGCAACTCCTACGGCGCGGGCAACTACGCCATGTGCGGCAAGGCTTACGATCCGCGCCTTATCTATGCATGGCCGGGCTCTAAGATAGCAGTGATGGGTGGCGAGCAGGCCGCTAAGGTCATGCTACAGATTCAGGTACAGCAGCTCAAAGCCAAAGGCGAGGTCATCGACCCGGAGGTGGAGAAAAAACTCCTCGACAAGATCAGGGCGCACTACTTCAGCACACTCGATCCAAAGTATGCTGCAGCTCGTCTATGGACTGACGGCATCATAGACCCGCTGGAGACACGTAAGATAATCTCTATGGGCCTCGAAGCAGCTAACAATGCCCCTATTACCAAGCCATTCAATGTGGGCGTGATACAGACCTAAGCCTTACAAAGGGGCAAGGGGGGATTTGTCTGAGTCGCAAGCCATACCTACGATGTTGATCACCGACCAACATCACACCAATGCACAATTCAAAAATCTTACCATCCTCTCATCCTAAAAATCCTTGTCTGCATTTTTCACTTATACATATAGCTAATCCATATTTGACATCATGGATGCCATTTTTGAAAAAACACTTAATTTTTGTTATTAAATTCACTATACATATTTTAATTTAATATTTATAAATACCGGTATGCATAATGAAATTTAATTTGTAATAATACATGTACTGTACAAATATAGCAAATAGCAAAATCCTATTTCGTAGCTAACAATTTAATGCTATCAGAAATTCCTCTTTCTGTTTTTATTTATATCTTTATCAATATAATCAAGAACACCATGAAAATAAGCTCTACTCTCTCAAAAATACTGCTCCTATGCAGTTTATTTACAACAACTTGCAGTCATGCCCAATATATTTTATTGCCAGACAGTAACTTTGGCAGGTATCTTAATAATAATCTAGCATATAGTTCTTGCATACTCGATAGCAGCGTTGGGTATTTTCTTGACACAGCTTGTGTTAGTCACTTGTCAGTTTTGGACATCAATGATACTGCCGTTCATGACTTAACGGGTATACAATATTTTAAAAGTTTGCGTGAGCTATTTTGTAACAATACACATGTTATTACTCTCCCACCACTACCTGATACACTTAATATATTAAATTGTTCTGGCAATCGCATTACCAGTTTACCGAGATTACCGGATTCATTATACAGTTTTAGCTGCAATTCGAATCAACTTTCAAGTTTGCCGCCTTTACCAGATTCGTTGAAGTATCTCAATTGTTCGCGTAACCAGCTATCTAGCCTGCCGCCTTTACCGCCGAAACTTACTTTTTTTACTTGTGATAATAATCTGCTTGATAGTCTCCCTACTCTACCATCGGGACTAACTACTTTCAGTTGCCGTCACAATCATCTTACAAGCCTCCCTACTTTGCCTCAGTCTATTATAGGTATTTTCTATTTCGATTATAACCGACTGACCAGCCTACCTTATTTGCCACAGAAAATATATGCACTAAATTGTTCCAACAATCTATTAACTACCTTACCTGCCATTCCAGATAGTTCTTCTATCAGCACAATTGATATCCAATGTGATAGTAATCAATTGACCAGCCTACCGCCATTTCCTGCCACCCTAAGATATCTGACACTAAGAGGTAATTCTACCCTAACTTGCCTACCAGAAATAATAAGCCCACTTTATACACCACCAAGCGCTACTAATAATTTTAATTTAGATGGTTTTTTTATTGCGGGGTCAGGTATCACTTGTATCCCAAATTATTTCACTTCTTATATTTTTGATGTAAACCCGGATTCTATGCAGATATGCGGTATCGGCAATTCAAACGGCTGTCCACATTATCTAATGCCCGATTCAGTTGTATGGCCAGGCGATGCTAATGCTAATCATATTGTGGACAATAATGACCTGTTGCCCATAGGTCTGGGATATGATAGTTCAGGGCATGCGCGTACTGTCCAGAGTATAGTATGGCAGCGAGAAGTCGCAGTAAATTGGAAGGACTCTTTCACAGTTTATGCACCGACTGTCAACTTTAAGCACGCCGACTGTAATGGCGATGGCATAATAGATGCCAATGATACACTCGCCATCTTACAAAATTTCAGCCTAACTCATGCCAAAACCAATAGCATTAGCAGCCCTTGGAGAAGCAGCATACCTGAGTTATATGCTATCCCTTCTGTCGATACGTTGTATGATGTGAATATACTAACGGTCAAATTAATATTGGGAGATTCTGCCATACCTGTCCACAATTTTTATGGCATAGCCTTCACTTACAACTTCGACCCTCTCGTAGTAGATACAAACTATACTAGCATGACATTCGGCAACTCATGGATAGGTACTAATGACAAAATTTCTATCAGCAAAATACTCAACAATGCGGGGCAGATTAAAGCGGCTGCAACTCGAATAGACCACAATACTCGAAACGGAAATGGTGCCATTGCATCGGCGACATTCAGGATCAATACACAAAATGTGTCTAATGGCAGTTCCTATTACTACACTAATATAGGCTATATCAGTGATGTCACGGCTATAGATCAGCTGGGCAATGCCATATCCCTCAATACAGGTGCGGATACAACTCATATAGCCTTAACTCCACTGGGTATCACTTCGCTCTTCGGCCTATCCCCCATCCATCTCTATCCCAATCCCAACAAAGGCTCATTCACCCTTCAGACATCCGCTAACATCGGCAGCGACTACACCATCAGCGATATGTTAGGCCATATCGTCATGCAGCAGTCCATTAGATCAAATACTTAGATAATAGAACTGCCCGATGCATCCGAAGGAGTTTATATACTAGCGGTAAAGGGTGCACTGCCTATACGATTTGCGGTAGTTAGGTAGAGACGCAAGATTTTGTGTCTCCTTGAAATTTGTTTGCGATAGAAAGATGCAAGATTTTGTTTCTCTACAAACCAATATCCATTCTGCTAATTCTCTTATTTATAAATTCTGCTTTGCAGTTCTGTACTCTTTCCACACCACCTGTTTATTACTTCCCGCCTAAAATCTCACAGCTTTATTAGATTCGCTAAAATTTTTAGCAATTCATAAATAGTCTCCCGTATAACTCCCCTCTCCTAAGGAGAGGGGTCGGGGGTGAGGACAATGGCAAAAGAAAAAGAAATACAGGCGGGTACCTATAATGAGGACAATATCCGCACCCTCGACTGGGTGGAGCATATGCGCAAGCGCCCCGGTATGTATATCGGCAAGACGGGCGACGGCTCCTCGCAGGACGATGGTATCTATATCCTGCTGAAGGAGACGGTCGACAACTGTATAGATGAGTACCAGATGGGCTATGGCAAGCGTGTAGAAATAAGCGTGAGCAAAGAAAAAGTCACGGTGCGTGACTATGGCCGTGGTATACCGCTGGGCAAAGTGGTAGATGTGGTATCAAAAATGAATACCGGTGCGAAATACGACTCAGAGGCATTTAAAAAGTCGGTGGGTCTGAACGGTGTGGGTACGAAGGCGGTCAATGCCCTTTCAAGCCATTTCAAAGTATATGCGGTACGTGAAGGGGAGAAAAAATGTGCCGAATTCGAGCAGGGGCTATTGGTCAAAGAGCACAAGGTCGAAAAAACCAATGAAGACAACGGAACTTATGTAGAGTTCGTGCCCGACAATCTGATCTTCAAAAACTATCACTATCTGAATGAGTATGTGGAGCAGATGGTACGCAACTATACCTATCTGAACACAGGTCTGATCTTTGTTTATAACGGCAACAGGTACGTATCGCAAAAAGGTCTGTATGACCTGCTTTCTAAAAAGAAAGACATCGAGAACCTCCGCTATCCTATCATCCACCTGGTGAGCGATGATATAGAGATAGCCCTCTCCCACTCCAATCAATACGGTGAGGAATATTATTCTTTCGTAAACGGTCAGTACACCGTGCAGGGAGGTACGCACCTTCAGGCATTCAAAGAGGCGATAGTCAAGACCGTGCGCGATTTCTACAAAAAGGATTTTGACACCGTGGATATTCGCGAAGCGATAGTGGGCGCTGTCTCTATACGTATTCAGGAGCCGGTGTTCGAATCGCAGACCAAGACCAAACTGGGTACTGACAAACTGCTCGATACAGACAAGACCATGAAGCAGTTCGTACTGGAATTCGTGAAAGAAAACCTGGACAACTATCTGCATAAAAACGCAGAAACGGCAGATGCACTGCTCAAACGTATCCTGCAAAGCGAACGCGAGCGCAAAGAGATAGCAGGCATCAAGAAACTGGCAAACGATCGCGCAAAGAAAGCTAACATTCACAACAAGAAACTGCGTGACTGCAAGATACATTTCGGTGATGAGAAAAATGAGAATCGCCTCAACACGATGCTCTTCATCACGGAAGGAGACTCAGCGAGCGGATCGATCACCAAGGCTCGCAACCCGGATCTGCAGGCGGTATTCAGCCTTCGCGGTAAGCCGCTGAACTGCTACAGCCTCACTAAAAAGATAGTGTATGAGAATGAGGAGTTCAACCTGCTGCAACATGCGCTGAACATAGAAGACTCAATAGATGACCTGCGCTACAGCAATGTAGTGATAGCCACCGATGCCGATGTGGATGGTATGCACAT
>CAIXBT010000394.1 GCA_903917755.1 uncultured Bacteroidota bacterium | reverse complement strand
TACGCCGGGCTTCAGTACCTATCAGTGGCTTAATGCGGCGCCATCTACGTCTAATACACATCAGGCTACAAATCCTAACGGAGGGATGTATTGGGTGAAGGCTACAGATTCAACCGGTTGCATTTCTTATGACACAGCTACTGTTCGGCTCTCGGCTACCGGTCACCTGAGTCTGCCTGCTACTTTATCCTCTTGTCCGGGCATTCCCGTTTCTGCAGATGCCTCTACGAGTATCAATTTCAATGGCGACTCAATTGTGATCATATACGATGCTACAAAAGGACTCACTCAACTGGTTGGTGATACCAATGTATATATACATTCGGCACCGCAGATATATCCTTTTGCTCCATGGGTGAACAATCCATACACAGTGGGAAACTGGGGCCTGAATGACGGAGTGGGACGCATGCAGTCTCTCGGCAATAATAAGTGGAGGATCGCCATAGCCCCTCAGAGTTATTATCACTTCAGCCCTGATACGCCGATGAACGGTATCTGGATGGTGTTCAGAAATTTTGACGGAACCAAAACCGGAAAGGACTCTAACGGTGTCAGCAATAATATTTTTCTTTACACAGTTCCTAATCCGCCTACATCTTCGTTTGACGGTATCACGGCATATCATAAAGCAAGACAGCCCCTTACTTATTCATGGAATAACGGGGTCCACACAGCAGCAGATACATTCAGTACTGCAGGTACTTATTATGTGACAGTCTCTGATGGTGTATGCTCGCACTCAGACTCGGTAGTGGTCACATTTACCAACTCAGGTACTATCTATATAGGAGCAGACACATCAGTATGTTCATCGGCAGATACGGTCATAATCAATGCAGGTGCCGGATATGCTCACTATGCATGGAGCACTGGTGATACAACTCAAACGATCAAAGTACATTCAGCCAATACTTATACCGTGACGGCCACGAGTGCATCGGGATGCATATCTATCGGCCACAGAAGGGTAAGTATGAGTGCAGGGACATTGTCTCTGGGTGCTGATATTGTGAAGTGTACCAATACACCCACTTTGCTCACCGCTACTCCCGGTTTTGCTTCCTATCGCTGGATCGGCAGAGCGCCTTCTTCTGATTCTTTTACGGTAAATAAAACCGGCAGCTATTGGGTAGTGGCTACAGATAGTCAGGGATGCACGTCTACCGCTACGGTCTCTGTGAGATATTCAGATGTGATGCAGCTGAGTCTTCAGGATACTTTCAATTCATGCCCGAGCAGTCTGGTCAACCTCGATGCAGGTTCTAATCTACAGGTGCATGGCGATTCGATCGTGATATTCTATGATGCTACACAAGGGCAGACAGGTCTGGTAGGTGCCGGCAAAGTATATATGCATTCAGGTCCGGAGTTTCATCCGTTTCAGGGATGGGTGACAGGCAACACTGTCGGCAACTGGGGACTGGATGACGGCGTGGGCAAAATGGATTCTCTGGGCAATAACAGATGGCGTATAACCATTTTCCCGCAGGCATATTATCACTATAGTCCTGATACTCCGCTAAACGGTATCTGGATGGTATTTCGCAATGCTAACGGCACACAAACTGGCAAAGACAACACGGGTAATAACATTTTCCTCAATCTGTCTACCATCACACCAAGCAGTGCATTCACCGGTGTGACAGCTATCCATAAAGAAGCAGGGATAATGACCTACCAATGGTCAAACACAGCTACCGCGCCTGCTATAGCAGTGGGTACAACTGGACATTATAGTGTTACGGTATCTGATGGTACATGCAGTTTCAGTGATACTACTTTTGTGAACCTATCGGGGAATCTAGCCGTACATATTGGTAACGATACAGCCCTCTGCCAGAGCGGAAGCGTGACTTACAATGCAGGTGCGGGATTTACTCATTATCACTGGAGCACCGGAGATACCACTCAGACCATCACCGTGTCGGCGGCAGGTTCTTATTCTGTCACTGTATCTGCTGCATCAGGATGTACAGGTTCAGACACAGCTGTGGTCAGTGTGAATGGAACTAAGGTCAATGCCGGTGCAGATATCACACGTTGCAATAAACTCCCTGTCACTCTCAGCGCATCAAATGGCTATCGTACCTATCAATGGTTTGGTATCGGCAGCTCATCGCAGACACATAGTGCGGTGAATGACGGATGCTACTGGCTGAAAGCTACTGATTCTGCAGGTTGCACTTCATATGACACGGTCTGTGTTTCCACATCAGGTGTATATGGCTTACATTCTCAGGATACATTGAATTCATGTTTGGGTGGCAATACTTCTTTTGATGCATCAGTGAATGTAAACGCAAGCGGAGATTCATTAGTCATCACATTGGATGCTACTCAAAATACAAATTCAGCTCCGCTGCTTGGTTCAACAAAAATATACATGCACTCTGCTCCGCAGTTTTATCCTTTTGCACCATGGGCAAACAATCAATATACAGTGGGCAACTGGGGTCTGGATGACGGTGTGGGAGAAATGACCAATGTAGGGCCAAACAAATGGCAGATCACGATCTTCCCTTCATGCTATTATCATTACAGCCCGGATACTCCGCTCAATGCTATCTGGATGGTATTCAGAAACGCAAACGGTACTTTGCAGAATGCAGGCGGCAATATCAATCTCCTCCTAGCTGGCGTAGGGACACCATCTACAGGATACACCGGAGTGTCAGGAGCATATAGATCCACAAACAACATCTCTTATAACTGGTCTACAGGATCAAGCAATCCTGTGGCAAGTTTCTCTACATCAGGTACCTATTATGTAACGGCTACAAGCGGCAGCTGCTCGAAAGTTGACACTCTTTCTGTGAATCAAAATTCAAGCCCTACGGTCAATCTCGGAAATGATACTTGTATCGGATCTGCCAGTTCTGTCACTCTCAATGCAGGTGCGGGATTTGCAGCCTATCTATGGAGTACGGGTGCTTCGACACCGACCATCACAGCTAATAACCCAAATACATATTGGGTAAGAGTGACCAGTGCATCAGGATGTACCGGAAGCGATACGATCATAGTAAGTCGTGGTACTTCCGTCAATCTCGGCAAAGACACCTGTATCAATACCGGCGGATCCTATCTGCTGAATGCAGGCACAGGTGCTACTTCCTATCTTTGGAATACCGGT
>CAIXBT010000393.1 GCA_903917755.1 uncultured Bacteroidota bacterium | reverse complement strand
TTGGGAAAATCTTACAGCTACTTATAAGAACCTGTAAATCAGAAACGCCGGGAAGGCTGGTAACCAGTGCTTCTGGTTTGAAATCACTCAAAACTCACGAATTCGCTTTACAATATCTTTTAAAGTCCTGTAATAAAAAGTGCGTGTAATCGTGCGTATTGTTCGATTATGTCGTGCAATCATTAATTTTGAGGCATGAATAATAAAATACTGTTGTTAGAGGATGATCCAAAACTGGCCAACGAAATTACACAGTATTTTACCACCAAGGGTTATTTATGCGAAGCGGTGTACGATGGCGGGCTTCTTCTGAAAAAGCGAAATCTTGCCAAATATGAAATTTATATTCTGGACATTAATGTGCCTGTGTTGAATGGTTTGCAGGTATGCCGGCAGATCAGGCAGGAGGATAAAACAACTCCCATTCTTATGCTCACTGCATTTGGAGATGTGAGCGATAAGGTCGAAGCCCTTTACCTTGGCGCTGATGACTATATGGTAAAACCGTTTCGTATATAGCTGAAGGAAATGCCGCAATAGGTTTTGTAGTAATCTCTGATAAAATAAAAGCCTCAAGCAAAGAAGCTATTCGCCTCTTGCAGGAAGAGGGTTTGCAAGTTATCATGTTCACAGGAGATAATGAAGATACCGCCAGAGCGGTAAGTGAAACCCTTCATCTGGATGGATACAGAGCACAAATGCTTCCACAGGACAAACTGAATGAAATAAAGCGCATGCAGGCAGAAGGAAAGAAAGTGGCCATGGCAGGTGATGGCATTAATGATGCCCCTGCATTGTCGCAAGCGGATATAGGAATTGCTATGGGTACCGGAACAGATGTCGCCATCGAAAGTGCCTCTATCACTTTAGTAAAAGGAGATTTGAACGGAATAGCTAAAGCACGGCTACTTAGCCATGAAGTGATGAAGAACATTAAGCAAAATCTTTTTTTTGCGCTTGGCTACAACACTATTGGAATTCCAATTGCCGCGGGTATTTTGTATCCATTTTTTGGCTTGTTACTATCTCCTATGATAGCAGCACTTGCCATGAGTATGAGTTCGGTATCAGTTATTACTAATGCGCTTAGACTGAGAAGATTAAAATTATAAAACAAAATGAATCAAACAGACTAGCTACCATCTTTTTAACAATAGAGCATCGCACGCTCCAGTTCTAGGTGCTCAAAAAGATCAAAATTACCTGCTTTGAGCCAAACCCTGGCAGTGCGCTCAATGACTTACACTCCTTGCCCCTTGGGAAGAAATGGAAACAGGAGACCATAGCGTTCGGGGGAAACGGCAGGGTCACTAATGTCGCCGATGAATAGGTCCTCATTGACCTGAATACACAGGCCATTAAGCTTGCCTGGAACTTTCTCCTTAACGGCCAACAAAATATCCCGTGGTCAGCCACTATTTTGCCATCGGGCATGGGGCTCAATAGCGATATTTTTGATAAGGTTTGATGTCAAAAGGGCTTAGTTGTTTTCAAGCTATTAATTTGTATATTTATTTTCGTAGAAATCTGATAAATAGATGATAAGAAAGATACCATGTGCCCTTTTCATTTTTGCCATGCTGATCATGGCAGGATGCAAGCAGGATGTAGACACTACAAAGCTATCTCCCTACCTGTATGACTATGCTCCCGTCAATGTAGGCCACAGTGTGACCTATGATGTGGATTCGGTGAGTTTCAACTATCTCGTAGGTGATACACAGAAAGTAGATACTGTACACTATCAGCTCAAAGAGGTCATAATAGATACTTTCTACGATGTGATGAACAGGGTCAACTACGGAATAGCGGTTTACAAAAGATACGACACTACACAGCCATTTCCGATCTCCTATCAGGCATGGTATTGTCTGGAGTCGAGGACTACCTATGAGAAATTTGAAAATGACCTGCATTTTGTAAAACTGGTTTTCCCGCCGGTAGTGGGCGTAAACTGGCAGGGCAATCAATACCTCCCGGCTAATGATACGGTGGCCGATACCTATCAGCCATATGCCGGATGGACCTATACCTACACTACGGTCAATGCACCGGCTACAGTAAACGGATCACATTTTGATTCGACAGTGGTGGTGACCGAGATAAACAATCAAAACCTCATCAATGATGCATTGAGCAGGGAGACATATGCGCGTCATGTCGGTCTTATTTACAAGGAATTTGAGATCATTGACAAACAGGATGTGACCTCCGGATGGACCTATCCCAATCAGGCAAACGGATTCCGCATCAGGATGAGGATACATAGCTACACGCCATAGATCCCGACCATCGGTGATACTTTTCCGGGACAGCAACATTTTTTGTGATTTGTTTTAAACTGTAATTGCGAGATTTATCCTTAATATAAACAGTGATGCAAATACACAATACTCGACCTTGGATACGATCTCTGTTCGCATTCTTTCTCATAATATCAGCATCTCTGTCCGCTCAGGATACCTATTATATCAAGTTCACTGATAAAAATAACAACCGCTACGCGATAGATCATCCCGAGGCCTTTCTTTCGCCACGTTCGATAGAGCGACGCAGGGCGCAGCATATAGCAATAAGAGAAGATGACCTGCCGCTCACAGATAGCTATGCGAATCGGGTCATAGCATTGGCTGATCGCATGGTCTATAAACTCAAGTGGGATAATGCGATGGTGGTCAAAACCTCTGATCCTTCATTTCAATCCAAGATACAGCCACTCTCTTTTGTGAAAAGTATCAATAAGATAAGCGGGCAGGGTCCGTCTACGATGCTCAAGAAATTGGATGCAGCCACAGCCAGAAAGCTTCAGCCCACAGCGCTCGATACCGGATTTTACGGTGCTTCGGCCAATCAAAATACGATGATCCATATTAATGCCCTGCATCAGATGGGCTATTGGGGAGATGCTGTGCTGATCTCCATCATGGATGCGGGTTTTGATGGGGTGACCACCAACCCTTTTTTCGCACAGGTCTATTCACAAAACCGAGTGCTTTATACCTGGGATTATGTATTTGACAGAAGCAATGTATATCTCTCGGATCAGCATGGCGCGGAGACATTCTCCTGCATTGCCGCCAATATCCCCTACAAGATGGTCGGTACGGCCCCCAATGCAAATTTTTTGCTGTTCAATACAGAAGATGTGAGATCAGAAAAGATCATCGAAGAATATAACTGGGCGAATGCTGCTGAATTGGCAGATAGCATCGGAGCAGATGTGTTTTCTACATCGCTTGGCTATACTACATTCGATCCGGTAGACTCGATGTACAATACCACATATGCCACGCTGAACGGACACAGTACACCCATCGCCATAGCTGCTAATGCCGCTGCTAATAAAGGTATTCTGGTCATCAATAGCGCCGGCAACGAAGGCGGGGCTGCCTGGCACTATGTATCTACACCCGCCGATGCTGACAGTGCTGTGGCTGTGGGCGCAGTGAATCCCGCAGGAGTGATAGGCTACTTCAGTGGCAGAGGCCCCAACTCTTCTGGTATGATCAAGCCGAATGTATGCGCACAGGGTGCTCCCGGAGTCGTAGTGCTCACTTCAGGTGTGACCGGTACGAGCAATGGCACATCGTTCTCATGTCCCATCATGGCGGGGGCATTCGCCTGTCTGCGTGAGGCATTTCCTTCAGTGCCGAATATGATCATCGTAAATGCAGTGCAGCAGACCGCCAGCTATGCTTCAAACCCTAACGATAACTATGGTTATGGCATTCCTGATTTTGGTCTGGCATATGATTATTTAAAAAATCTGTATCCTAACGATACGCTGGCCACCATTCGCAGTCTTGTGTATCCTAATCCTTACAACGCTTCTTTCCGGATCGTGCTCAACGACCTGCTCAATGCCCCTGTGAATGTCGAGATCTATGACCTGAGCGGGAGAAAGGTCTGGACCAGCTCCTATCCGGTCGCAACCTATGCTGACAATATCCTTGAGATCACGCCACCTGATCTGTCTACAGGTTCATATATCCTTAGAATAAATAATACCTACTGCATCAGACTGGTCAAAAGGCCGGGATGATCTTGTATGAAATAAACTCTTTGCGTTTTCGCGCCTTTGCGAGAGAATAATTTTTCTAATTTCACAGCTCATTAAAAAATTGAGTAACGGGTTTTGTTTTCCCGACTCATTATTAAACAATAAGAAATGATCAAGATTACATTGCCTGACGGATCGGTCAGGGAGTTTGAACCGGGGGTGACCGCATATCAGGTAGCAGCCAGCATCTCACAGGGATTGGCCAAAGCGGTATTGGCAGCAGAAGTAAATGGCGAAGTATGGGACCTCACGCGCCCTATCAATCAGGATTCTTCTCTCAAATTGCTCAAATTCGAAGATGAAGGCGGCAAAAAGACATTCTGGCATTCTTCTGCCCACCTTATGGCAGAAGCTATCGAGGAGGCATATCCGGGTGTGAAGTTTTGGGTAGGTCCGCCGCTCGACAATGGCTACTATTACGATATCGACATGGGGGATAATAAACTGACGGAAGATGATCTGCGCAGTATCGAAAAGCGTATGACTGAACTGGCAGCTCAGGCCAATAAATATATCCGTATCGAAATGTCGAAGGATGAAGCTGTCAAATACTTCACGGAGAAAGGTGATGAGTATAAACTCGATCTGCTCAAAGGACTGACAGATGGCGAGATCACTTTCTACAAGCAAGGGTCTTTCACTGACCTCTGCCGCGGGCCGCATATCCCCAGCACAGAATATATCAAGGCCGTCAAGCTGCTGAGCATAGCTGGTGCATACTGGAAAGGTGATGAAAAAAACAAGCAACTCACTCGTGTGTATGGTATCACATTTCCTAAACAGGTCCAGCTCGATGCGCACCTCGCGATGCTCGAAGAAGCCAGAAAGAATGACCACCGCACACTCGGCAGAGAGCTGGAGATATTCACCTTCGATGATGAGGTAGGCCCCGGTCTGCCGCTGTGGCTGCCTAAGGGTGCGGCTATCATCGAGAAGCTCGAGAAACTGGCTAAAGAATCAGAGCATGAGCAAGGCTATGTGCGTGTCAAGACGCCACATCTGGCTAAGGAAGCACTTTATCTTCGTTCGGGTCACCTGCCGTACTATGCGGAGAGCATGTTTCCACCCATGGAGATGGATGGACAGAAATACTACCTCAAGGCTATGAACTGCCCGCACCATCACAAGATATTTGGTGCGCTGCCCAAGAGCTACCGCGACCTGCCTATGCGTCTCGCGGAGTATGGTACCTGCTATCGCTATGAGCAGAGCGGAGAGCTATTCGGCCTGATGCGTGTGCGCTCCATGCAGATGAATGATGCACATATCTACTGCACCAAGGCGCAGTTTGCGGAGGAGTTTATGAAGGTGAATGAACTGTACGTAAAGTACTTTAAGATATTCGGTATCGATAAATATCAGATGCGCTTCTCTAAGCATGAACCATCGAAACTGGGCCAGAAGTACATCGACAATGCACCGCTATGGATAGAGACAGAGAACATGGTGCGTGAAGTGCTGATCAAGTCCGGTGTGCCTTTTGTAGAGGTAGCTGATGAGGCGGCTTTTTACGGGCCGAAGATAGACATACAGCTGTGGAGCGCCATCGGTAAGGAGTTCACCATCGCGACCAATCAGGTGGACTTCGCACAGGCAGAGCGTTTCGACCTGACCTTCATGAATGAGCATAACGAGAAGGAGCGTCCTATCATCATACACCGTGCGCCGCTGGGCACACATGAGCGATTCATCGGATTCCTGCTGGAGCACTATGCGGGCAAGTTCCCCGTGTGGCTGGCGCCTGAGCAGGTAGCGATACTGCCGATCTCAGACAAATACCTCGACTACGCTAAAGAAGTTCGCGACACACTGCGCAAGAACGGCCTCGAAGTGACACTCGATGACCGCGCAGAGAAGATAGGCAAGAAGATACGCGACACAGAGCTCAAGCGCACTCCATACATGCTGGTAGTAGGCGAGAAAGAACAAACCGACAAAGCTGTATCAGTCCGCCGCCAGGGACAGGGTGATCTGGGGGCTATGGGGCTGGCTGATTTTACAGCGAAGATTTTGGAGGAGGTGAAGAATTATTTGTGATGAGCGGTTCAAGCGAGGACGCTTGAACCTGCTGTGGGATACACTAAAGAATGGATAGAAAGAAACGATCAGGACTTCAAAGAGTACGAGCGCTTCGAAAGGTTTAAAAAATATGTGGACGAAGAAATGAAAATCTCAATAAAAGACAACCCTGTACAGGTCATCAAAGATGCCATCGACAAACATCCCAACTTCTATGAGTACCTGGAGTCAAAAGGTGCGCTCGCGATCAATTAATAACCTAACGCGTACAGGAAGTATATTGCAAACCAAAAAATAAAAGATCATGTCAACAGATGTATTCGGATACCGCACACTAAAGAAGGAGGGCAATAAGCTCACCGTAAAAGTTTTTAACGTCTATCGCGACTGGAAAGGTTTTTTTCCCTCTCCGTCCAATCCTACTTTTTTCTACTCCATCATAGCAAAAATGAACGAAGGGCTGCAGGAGCGGTTCAAAAAAGAAAGCGGTCATGCCTGGTACTCAGAGGAAAGCATGCGCCTGCTCGGCCAGAAATATATCGGGCATGTGGACGTGACCGACATAGAAAATCCCTTCGCAAAGATGAAGGCGCTTTTCTACTATGAGAAAGACGGCAAGTGGAAAGACGAGAAGAAACTGCCGCAGGTGACCTATGATATAGAAGTATCTGATGAGGCCCTGCTGAAAAATATCAAAGTAGGGCACTCTGCGGGTACGACATGCTACCAGGCTGACCTCCCGATCCTGCACAATCTTAACTCCAAAATTCCGAAGATAGACCGGCTCGATCCCCTACAGCTCGCCACGCTGCCCTGGGTGGGTAACCTGCAGTCGCTCGTCCATGCTATGGATAACCTGCTGAGTGAAGATCAGGACACAGTGGGATTCTTCAATGCGCGCCCTACGGACCGGGACAAACTGCTGGGCCGCCTGCGCCTGCTCATCCACGACCCCCTCTGTGCGCAAAACGGATGGGACCTGGAGATCATCGGCCTACTCAACCGGTTTAGAATGAAGGACGGCGCGGATGAGGCCCTGCTCAAGATCATGGCCAAGGCCGATGACACTTATGATGTCAACTGCTACCTGATCAGGCTGGCGGTATCTGCCGGTACTCATCCTGCATATATCACATCAGCGCTTCAGGACCTGGCTAAAAAAATGAAAGATGAAGAAGGCCAGTTTTGGCTGAACTATATCCTATACCGAGGCACTGGAGATAAAAAATATAAAACTGCATTTACGAAGCAGGTCAGTGCAGCATTGGCCATCACGGGTGACGACAGGCCATACTACCTCACCAGGCTACAGTCAGATGTCTGGCACTATCATACCGCAGACGAACTCACCGAATGGGCCAGCCTCATCAAAAAGCTCAAAGAGGACAAGCACGTTTATTAATAGCATTGGGCAAAGGAATTAACAGCAGAAAAAAAATTAATTTTAATCCATAATCTAAACGCAACAAAATGAACAAAGAAGTCGAAAAAGCAAAGCAGCTTTTCCCCAACGGGGTATTTGTAATCCCTTTGGTTAGCAGATTTTAATTTCCGGTCAAAGAATAAACTTGAAGCTATGCTCGTATTTAACGAAACTAAATTTATTAAATCTCCTTTTGATAATGAGGCTGAATTGGAAAAAGTAGTTGTAAATAATTATGAATACCTA
>CAIXBT010000392.1 GCA_903917755.1 uncultured Bacteroidota bacterium | reverse complement strand
ACCGTTTCGACTATAGTATATATTTTGTAATTTTGACTTTGTAGCGATTTGGCATTATATACTACTGTGCATTCTTGTATTATCATTTTCAAATTGCCGAATTTTCAAATTTTCAAATTAATATGAGTTTCACACTTACCAATAAAGTCCGTATCGTCACGGCGGCGGCACTCTTTGACGGACACGATGCCGCTATCAATATCATGCGCCGGATCATGCAGGCCAAAGGTGCCGAGGTCATCCATCTCGGCCACAATCGCGGCGCTCAGGAAATAGTAGAGACGGCTATTCAGGAAGATGCACAGGGCATTGCCGTGACCTCCTATCAGGGCGGTCACATCGAGTTTTTCAAATACATGTATGACCTGCTCAAAGAGCGTGGCTGCGGGCATATCAAGATATTCGGCGGCGGCGGTGGCACCATCCTGCCCACAGAGATAGAAGAGCTTCATAAATATGGTATCTCACGCATCTACTCACCGGACGACGGCCGCACCATGGGTCTCGAAGGCATGATCGAGGACCTCGTGAAACAATGTGACTTCAAGACTGTCGCTTCGTTCAACGGAGAGCTGAAAAAATTTGACACCACTGACTGGAAAGTGATAGCGAAGGCAATTACTTATGCAGAATCGGGGCATGCTATCTCCCTCCCCTTTGGGGAGGGTCGGGGAGGGGTTGTTCCCGTACTCGGTATCACAGGTACCGGCGGTGCAGGCAAATCATCTGTGACCGATGAGATAGTTCGCAGATACCTGCGTCATTTCGCAGACAAAACCATAGCTGTCATTTCTGTGGACCCGTCTAAGAAAAAAACCGGAGGTGCACTGCTCGGTGACCGCATCCGTATGAATGCCATCAACAATCCACGCGCCTATATGCGTTCGCTGGCTACCCGCGAGAGTGACCGCGCACTGAGTGAGCATGTACAGGAAGCTATCGATATATGCAGGTCTGCCGGATTTGATTTCATCATACTCGAGAGTGCCGGAGTGGGTCAGAGCGATGCTTCCATTCTTGACTATTGCGATATCTCCATGTACGTCATGACACCCGAATATGGCGCTCCCTCGCAACTGGAGAAGATCAATATGCTCGACTATGCTGACCTCATAGCTATCAATAAATTTGACAAAGCCGGAGCACTCGACTCCCTGCATGATGTCCGCAAACAATACAAACGCAGTCATAATCAGTTTCTGGCCAAAGACGAAGAACTGCCGATAGTCGGCACCATAGCCTCGCAGTTCAATGATGCAGGAGTCAATCATCTTTTTGAAATGCTATGTCATAAACTGGAAGAAAAGACAGGCATAAGCTTCAAAGTAGAACATACCTCAGCCAAAAATACAGTCAGCAAAACTCAGGTCATTCCACCTTCCCGTGTGCGCTACCTTGCCGAAATTGCTGAGGCCATTGAGGAATATGACAAATGGGCCGAAGAGCAAAGCGCTACCGCAAGGAAGCTATACCAACTGCAAGGGGTTATAGAAATGGTGGAGAAACCGGAAAAGAATTAAGTATTTGACGCACCGGGTGCATTTCTCCGGTCTATTGTCTACTATCTGAGGTCTAATGTCTGCATTTCTGCCAAAATGTCCCAAAATGCTCATTGGCAAACAATTTGATATGTTTGCGACGGATAATAATGTCAAAAATGGAAGAAAATAAAGAAATCAACCCCGAATTGCCTCAAAATGACCCAAATGAGGAGACTATTTCTCAGGAAGAAACGGAAAAAGTGATCAATGATATAAATGAATCTACCTTAGACCCTCGCGATGAGCTCATTGTGATGCTCAAAAAGCAGGTAGATGAGAATAAAGACAAACATCTGCGCCTCTATGCCGATTTTGACAACTTCAAAAAGCGCAATGCCAAAGAAAGGCTTGATCTGATCCTTACGGCTGGCAAAGATGTCATTCAGGACCTGCTGCCGATATTAGATGATTTCGAAAGAGCTACCAAAGCACTCGAAAATACCACTGACGTGGCCGCAGTAAAAGAAGGAATGAAACTCATTCAGACCAAACTGATTAAAACCCTCGATGGCAAAGGATTAAAACCCATAGAATCTATCGGCAAAGACTTTAATGTAGAGCAGCATGAAGCCATCACTGAGATACCTGCCGCCCCGGAAATGGCCGGCAAGGTGATAGACGAGGTCGAAAAAGGATATTATTTGAATGACAAGATCATCCGCTTCGCAAAAGTCGTGGTAGGCAAATAATGTACTGATGTGCCAATTTGAAGATTTGAAGATGAAATACAATTAAGAATTAAAAAAACATATCGCCTTCTGGCAGTTAAAGTCTCCACTTTTGGGGGAGATTTAGAGGGGGCTCAACAACTGACAACTGAATATGGCAAAGAGAGACTATTACGAAATACTGGGTGTAGCTAAGACCGCAACAGCAGAGGAAATCAAAAAAGCCTACCGCAAAGAGGCTTTGAAGTTTCACCCTGACCGTAATCAAGGTAATAAAGAAGCAGAAGAAAAATTCAAGGAAGCTGCTGAAGCCTATGAAGTGCTCAGCGATGCCCAGAAAAAAGCGAAGTATGATCAGTTCGGACATGCGGCGGCAGATATGGGCCAGGGAGGCGGATATCATGGCGGCAATATGAATATGGAAGATATCTTCCGCAACTTCGGGGATATTTTCGGCGGTCATGGTGGCGGCGGCGGTGGTGGCGGATTCGATCCATTCGAGTCCTTCTTCGGAGGTGGCCGCTCATCCGGCGGTGGCAGACAGCGTGGCCGCAAAGGCAGCAACCTGCGTATCAAGGTCAGGATGACCATGAGCGAAGTAGCCAACGGCGCTCACAAAACCATTAAGGTCAAAAAACATATCAACTGCCATACATGCGGCGGCAGCGGTGCCAAAGATGCCAGCTCTGTGGGCAAGTGTACCACATGCGGCGGTCAGGGTGTGGTCAAAAGAGTGACCAATACCATACTCGGTCAGATGCAGACTACGACCACCTGTCCGGCTTGTAATGGCTCTGGCGAGATCATCACCAAGAAATGCACTACCTGCAACGGCCTTGGCACCGAATATGGCGAAGAAACACTTAACATCGACATACCTGCAGGTGTGCAGGACGGAATGCAGCTCTCTATGAGCGGCAAAGGCAATGCAGGAGAGCAGGGTGGCCCGGCAGGAGATCTGATCATCTCTATCGAGGTGGAGGAACATCCGGAGCTGGAGATAGATGGCCAGAATGTGATCTACAATCTGCATCTCAACTTCGCAGATGCTGCACTGGGATGTAATGTAGAAGTGCCGACAGTAGACGGCAAAGCAAAGATCAAAATACCCGCAGGTACTCAGGCGGGCAAGGTACTTCGCCTCAATGGCAAGGGTATACCATCTGTGAATAGCTACGGCAAGGGCGACCAGCTCATCATCGTAAATGTATTCACCCCTCAGCATCTGAGTGCAGAAGAAACCAAGATACTGGAGAAATTCCGCACAGCTGTCAACTTCAAACCGTCTAAAGATCACAAAGGTGACAAAGGTTTTTTTGACAAGATGAAGGACATTTTCAGGGAGTAATTCGGGCTTGTACAAAAAAATCAGTATACATCTTAATAATATCTATAAAATATTATTTTATGTTTATTGTGCTAAGTATTAATGGTTTAATTTTTTTTGAAAAAAGAGCCCAATAGTTGTAAAATAGAAATTTTTCTATGTATAACTGAAATTGAAAAACACTAACATTGTCCTGCTTAGATAGTAACCGGAACCCAATTAGCACATTAAAAAAATCTGATCAAATACCCGACCAACCCAATAATGAATCAGCTCTCGCTCGCCCATATCGAAAAAAAATATGACAGCTATGTGGCCTCGGCAGATGTGAGTTTTGATATCCCCAAGGGTGCGATCTTCGGTATGCTGGGGCCCAATGGTGCAGGCAAGACCACGCTGATACGTATGATCACCCGCATCATTTTCCCCGATAGCGGGCAGATACTGTTCAGCGGACAGCCACTGCGCGAAGAGCACACCAACCGCATAGGCTATATGCCCGAAGAGCGAGGCCTCTACAAGACCATGAAGGTCTACGAGCACCTCATCTACCTCGCTCGGCTCAAGGACCTCTCGGCTTCAGAAGCCATGACCAGGGTCAACTACTGGATGGAGAAGTTTGAGATCGGTGAATGGAAACAAAAAAAGATAGAAGAACTCTCTAAAGGAATGCAGCAGAAGGTGCAGTTTATCGCCACAGTGATACACGATCCCGATCTGCTTATACTCGATGAACCATTCTCAGGCCTTGATCCCATCAATGCCAAACTGATCGAAGACGAGATATATGATCTGAAACAAAAAGGCAAGACCATTATTTTCTCGACACACCGCATGGAGCAGGTAGAGGAGATATGCGATGAGATACTGCTGATAAACAAAGGGCATAAAATATTGAGCGGGGCTGTGGCAGAACTCAAACAACAGTTCAAAGAAAACAAATACAGTATTCGCTACGAAGGCCAGCTGACAGATGGATTTAGTGCACAGTTTGATATGATTTCGATAGAAAACGGTGAGGCTATCGTAAAGACCGGATCATCTGACAATGCGCTGCTGAAATACTTCATTGATCATAATATCACCGTGAAGGGCTATAATGAAATATTGCCGAGCCTCAATGAGATTTTTATTAAAGCGGTGAAAGACGCTGATCCAAATACAAGAAAAGGATGAAAAAGATCCTCATCATCATACAGCGAGAGTACATTACCCGTGTACGCAAAAAGGCATTCATGATCACCACCTTTCTGGCGCCGCTTGGCTTCATAGCCTTTGTTATATTCTCTATCATGATGACCGGCTACTCCAGCAGCAATAAGCAGGTAGCCATAATAGACGATTCGGGTATCTTCACATCTGTGGTCTTTGCCGATGCTCCCGATGGCTCTGTGATCTTTCACAAAGAGAAAAACTTCAAAGAGGTTGAGCAGGCTGCTAAACAACCTAAGGATCAAAAATTCGACGCTATCATTCAGATCCCGGCTAACTACGATCTGGCTAATCCCAAAAAGATAAATATAAATTGTCTCTCAGACAAAAGTATGGGCATGATAGCACGTGCCTTTATCAATAAAACATTTTCTGACAAAGTACGCGAGCTGAGAGCCAACCAACTTCACATCAGTCAGGAGCAGCTGGATGATCTGAGCCAAGACATTGGGCTGTCATATAAAGGGCTCTCAGAAGACATAAAGAAAAGTGCCAATGCCACCATAGGCGTAGCTTTCGGATATGTGATAGGGATGGCTATCTACATACTACTCATGGTTTACGGCACGATGATCATGAAAGGCGTAACGGAAGAAAAATCCAATCGCATCATGGAAGTCCTGGTGTCAAGTGTCAAACCCATACAGCTGATGCTCGGCAAAATAATCGGTATCGGCGCAGTAGGCATCACTCAATTTGTACTCTGGATGGTCCTGATGTGGGTAGGACACTTTCTGATAATCCCTATGGTCGGGCTCCAATCTTCTCATTTGCAGACCATGCCACATGGAGGTATTCAGGGAGGTGATTTCGATGCTGACAAGATACAGCAGCTTCTTGCAGCATTACACGACTATCATTTTGCTCCGCTCATTTTTGTTTTCATTATTTTCTTTTTTGGCGGCTTCCTGCTTTATGGGTCTCTGTTTGCAGCTGTGGGAGCAGCCGGTGGAGATGAGACAGATTCGCAGTCTCTCACTTTCCCCATCATGCTTCCTATCATCATCTCATTTGTGATACTGATGAATGTGCTCGGCCAGCCCGAAGGCAATCTGGCACTATGGGCATCGCTCATACCATTTTCTTCGCCTATTATCATGCCTGCTTTGATGCCTTTCAATCCTCCTATTTGGCAGATATTGCTATCTGTCTTTATGCTATACGGTGGTTTTATCTTATGTGCCATGCTGGCAGCCAAGATATACCGGACAGGTATCCTTATGTATGGAAAAAAGACAACCTTCCGGGAAATAGGCCGCTGGATATTCGCAAAAAATTAATTTTGTCTCAGCAGAAATCAAATTTATAACCCAAACCGATACACAATGAATTTTAAAAAGATATTAATGATAGCCGCTCTTGCTATCCCATGTTTTTCATTTGCACAAATGGATATAACCATCAATGAGACACTGAAAGGCATGAGTGCCGGCACACAGAACTGCTATGTAGTACTGATACCTAAAGCTAGCATCAAGTCAGTGACCGATGACTGGAAAAAAACTATCAGAAAAGATACCAAGGCCAAGCCCGACGATAATAGCGGTGAGATTAGGATAATAGGTGCTTTCAGCAAAAACATTTCATCTAATCCGATCAATATCTATGCTACATTTTTGGAAACCAGTTACGGCATACAAATATCAGCATGGTTCTCAGAAGGAGATGCCTTCATATCTACTCAGTACAATTCCGACAAGAGTGTAGCAGTTCAAAACTACCTCCACAATTTTGGTGTAATGGAATACAGAAAAGCTATGCAGGATCAATTGGATACTGAAAAAGACAAGCAGAAAACGCTCGAAGGAGTTTATAATGGTTTTGTAAAAGATCAGAAAAAAGCAGAGAATAACATCATGAACCATAACAAGGAGATCGAAAAACTGCAAAACAAAATAGCCGAAGAACAGCAGAACATACAGAAAGCTCAGAACAATCAAGCTACAGCCAGAGCAGATGCTGACAGACAAAAAGGAGTAGTACAACAGGTCAATGACACTCTTAACAATATAAAATAGCGTCAAATAATTATTTATCATAATGCCACCGAAAAAGGTGGCCTTTTTGCATTACTGATTCTTGCTTAGTATTTGATTTTACTTAAATTGCGTTACAGATAAACGATAGATGAAAGGAATTATACTCGCCGGAGGTTCCGGTACCCGACTTTACCCTATTACATATGCTATCAGCAAACAGATCATGCCGATCTATGATAAGCCTATGATCTATTACCCGCTTTCCGTACTGATGAAAGCCGGTATAAGCGAAATACTTATCATTTCCACACCTGCCGATTTGCCAAATTTCGAGCGCCTGCTGGGTGATGGAAAAAAATACGGTTGCCGTTTTGAATATAAGATACAGCACACACCAAACGGCCTCGCGCAGGCCTTCGTCCTGGGTGAAGAATTTATCGGAAAAGACAAAGCAGCCCTGATACTCGGCGATAATATATTTTATGGTACCGGTCTTGAGCAGCTCCTTCAGACCAATAGTGATCCTGAGGGCGGTGTGGTCTTCGCATACCACGTGTCTGATCCGGAGCGCTATGGTGTGGTAGAGTTTAATAAGGACGGGAAGGCGATCTCAATAGAAGAAAAACCGCTGGTGCCTAAATCAAACTATGCGGTACCGGGTTTATACTTTTACGATAATGAAGTAATAAGTATCGCAAAAAACCTAAAGCCAAGCCCGAGAGGTGAATATGAGATCACAGATGTAAATAAAGAGTATCTGCAAAGAGGAAACCTGAAAGTAGGTATATTGGACAGAGGTACAGCATGGCTTGATACAGGCACATTTGATTCTCTGATGCAGGCATCACAATTCGTACAGGTGATCGAACAGAGGCAGGGGCTCAAAGTGGGTTGCATAGAGGAAGAAGCCTTCAGACAGGGCTTCATCAGCAGAGAGCAACTTCAAAAACTGGCTGAACCACTTATGAAAAGCGGATATGGCAAGTATTTAATGGAACTAATTTCATAATAACAAACTCAAACTGAATGACAAAAAAGATACTCGTAACTGGTGGTGCAGGATTTGTTGGTAGTTGTATGGTGGACAAGCTGATCGAAGACCCGGGAAACTATGTGGTGATCATCGACGACCTGTCTACAGGCAATATTGCGCGTCTTCCGGAGGTACACGCAGAAAGATGGAAATTCATCAAATGCGATGTCAATAGCTATAGGGATAGCTCGGCAGTGATGATGGCTTTTCAGTTTGATTATGTTTTTCATTATGCAGCAGTAGTAGGTGTACAGCGTACCCTGCTCAATCCTGTGTCAGTATTGAATGATATTAATGGCTTCAAATATTTGTTGGATCTATGCAAGAATACCGGTGTGCAACGCGTGTTCTTTTCATCTTCTTCAGAAGTATACGGCGAACCATTCGAGCATCCTCAGAATGAGCACACCACTCCACTCAATTCAAGACTGCCATATGCAGTAGTGAAGAACGTAGGCGAGGCTTTCCTGCGCTCATACAAGCAGGAGTTTGATCTTGACTATACTATTTTCCGTTTCTTCAATACCTATGGCCCTAAGCAAAGTCAGGATTTTGTTATGTCCAAATTCATCAATAATGCTCTCGCGGGCCGCGACATCACTATCTACGGAGATGGTATGCAGACGAGAACTTTCTGCTACAAAGATGACAATATCGATGCCTGCTACAATGCCTTCACTAAAGATGAATATGTGAATGATACAGTCAATATCGGCAGCGATTTTGAAACTACGATCATTGAGCTGGCCAAAACCATCATAGAAGTAACTAATTCTAAATCTAAGCTCGTTTATCTGCCACCACTGAAAGAGGGTGATATGACCCGTCGTAAACCTGATAACACTAAGATGAGAGAACTGCTGGGCCGCCCGCTGGTATCAGATCGGAAGAGCGTGTAGGGAAAGAGTGTACGTCCTGGTGTAGTT
>CAIXBT010000391.1 GCA_903917755.1 uncultured Bacteroidota bacterium | reverse complement strand
GTGCAGGTATCATTCACCAGATAGTATTGGAAAATTATGCATTCCCGGGTGGAATGATGATCGGTACTGACTCTCACACAGTGAACGCGGGTGGCCTCGGAATGGTGGCTATCGGTGTGGGCGGTGCTGATGCAGTAGATGTAATGGCCGGTCTGCCATGGGAACTGAAATGGCCTAAACTGATCGGTGTGAAACTGACAGGCAAACTGAACGGATGGGCTACACCAAAAGATGTGATCCTGAAAGTGGCAGGTATCCTGACCGTAAAAGGTGGTACAGGCGCTATCGTGGAATACTTCGGCGAAGGTGCTATATCAATGAGTTGTACAGGAAAAGGAACGATCTGCAACATGGGTGCTGAGATCGGTGCTACTACTTCTACTTTCGGATATGATGAAAGCATGGAGCGCTATCTGAAAGCTACGGGCCGTGCCGATGTAGCTGAACTGGCAAACACTGTAAAAGAACACCTGACAGGCGATGCAGAGGTTTATGCTGACCCTAAGAGTTATTTCGACGAGGTGATAGAGATCGATCTTAATACTCTTGAACCATATATCAACGGACCTTTCACTCCGGATCTTGCTACACCGGTCTCTAAAATGAAAGAAGCTGCTGCGGCAAACGGATGGCCAACCAAAGTACAGGTGGGCCTGATAGGTAGTTGCACGAACTCTTCTTACGAAGATATCTCTCGTGCCGTATCTCTGGCTGAGCAGGTAGCAAACAAAAACCTGAAAGCTAAAGCTGAATTTACTATCACTCCGGGTAGTGAGCAGATCCGCTTCACTATCGAGCGTGATGGTTTCATCGATACTTTCAATAAGATCGGTGCTGAAGTATTTGCCAACGCGTGCGGACCATGTATCGGTATGTGGGCTCGTGCAGGTGCTGACAAAAAAGAGAAGAACACGATCGTTCACTCATTCAACAGAAACTTTGCAGCCCGTCAGGACGGCAACCCTAATACATATGCATTCGTGGCTTCTCCAGAGCTGACAACAGCACTGGCTATTGCCGGCGATCTGACCTTCAACCCGCTCACCGATACACTCGTGAATGAGAACGGTGAGACCGTGAAACTCGATCCGCCTACAGGTTATGAATTGCCTCCGAGAGGTTTCGCAGTAGATGACGCAGGCTTTCAGGCACCGGCAGCAGATGGTAGCGGCATAGATGTAAAAGTCGCTCCTGATTCTGACCGTCTCCAGTTGTTGTATTCATTCTCTCCGTGGGAAGGTACAGATATCAAAGGTCTGAAACTGCTCATCAAAGCAAAAGGAAAATGTACTACTGATCACATCTCTATGGCTGGTCCATGGTTGAAATATCGCGGTCACCTCGATAACATCTCTAACAATATGCTCATCGGTGCTACCAACTTCTTTAATGAGAAAACGAACTCAGTCAAAAATGAACTGACAGGTACATACGACGAAGTGCCAAAAGTACAGCGTGCCTACAAAGCAGCAGGTCTTGGTTCTATCGTGGTAGGTGATGAGAACTATGGTGAAGGATCATCTCGTGAGCATGCAGCTATGGAGCCGCGCCACTTGGGTGTTCGTGCTATCCTGGTCAAATCATTCGCACGTATCCATGAGACCAACCTGAAGAAACAAGGTATGCTCGGATTGACTTTCGTAGATAAGAATGACTACACGAAGGTGCAGGAAGATGACAATATCGATATCCTCGGTTTGACATCATTCGCACCGGGAGTAGCACTTACTATCGTGCTCAACCACGCTGATGGTACCAAAGATGAGATCAAAGCAAACCACACATACAACGCTCAGCAGATCGAGTGGTTCAAGGCAGGCGGCGCGCTGAATATCATCCGTGCTAATGCAGCAGCAGCTAAGTAATAGGTCTTAGGTAATAAGTTTTAAGTAAATACAGAACAGCCCTTCAGAAATGAGGGGCTGTTTTGTTTTGTATAATTACCCATAAACTTTCTGTCTGATTATTCGTTACTTTGCAGTATAAAATAAAGAATCAATGGCAGTAACATTATTGACAGACCTAGACTTCAAAAACAATATAGCAGAGCATGACAGAGTAGTAGTAAAGTACTATGCGGATTGGTGCGGTTCATGCAAGCTTTTCGCTCCGAAATTCAAAAGACTGTCTGGTGATGAGCGTTTCTCAGGCATCGAATTCGTAGAAGTAAATGCCGAGGAAAGCGCTGAAGCCCGCAAAGAAGCCGGAGTAGACAATCTTCCTTTTATTGCCATTTTCAAAAATGGAAAATTGCTCAAAGGTGCTTCTACTTCAAAAGAAGAATTCGTAGTAGAGCTGCTGGAAGAATTAAAGGCCTGATTTCATTAAAATACATAAACCGATATCATGCAGATCGCAGTCATAAAACAGTTAGCTGAGACTCATAGCACAGCCCAGCTCCGGGAGGCGGAAGATGCCATTATCAATGAACAAAAACCTGCTATACATGTGGATGGCAAAGATGAAGGTGAGCAGCTCACTCACATTCTGGCGGCTATCGAGATCCATAACGATATGGAGAAAAACAGCATTGACTTTCGTACTGCACTACGCAACTATACCCAGCGAGTCAGAAACTCTATTAACTGATCAAACTATTCATTGGGTTTGAAATTTGGGTCTGCTGCTTGCTTGCCTCTCTTTATCCTGTCGTAGATAGAACTGATAGGATTGTAGAATTTACTTTTCTCTTTATGACTGTATTTCGGCGGATCGATACCCGATATCAGGATATTTTGCTTGGCACCCGGCCCCTTGATAAAAGCCTGAATGAATTCGTCCCGATCATGAAATGGATATATCGTCACCGTTTTGAGGGAATAGATATCGGGTACCAGTTGGATAGAAATTGTGTATTTGTCCCTCTCCGGAATGGCCGAAACAGGGATGGTCTTATTGATATAACCGATAGATGAAAATCGAAGTGTATCAGTAGGGTAAACATACATCGTGAAGCGACCATCGGCATCAGCCATAACCCCCTTTTTCTGATTCGTGATCCAAATATTGGCATTAGGTATTGACT
>CAIXBT010000390.1 GCA_903917755.1 uncultured Bacteroidota bacterium | reverse complement strand
TCCGGGGGCACCTCCACCACCCAATAATTTCTATGTGGTATCAATGACCGACCCTAACCGAAATTCAGCGATCATCAATATCGCGAATTCCGTCAATGTGCAGTTTTATATAGAGGATACTATTTTTTATCCAACCAATATTCAGGATGTCGGTTTTGACCACTCCCCTATTTGCCTCAACCCTCCTATAGATTTCGCATTCGTGGGAGACACCTTCTGGCACAATCCCGCCGCATACGATCCCGATGGAGATAGTATCAGTTTCAGACAGATCACTCCACTGCAGGCACAGGGTCTGGTGGTACCGGGATATAATGATCCGACTTTCTTCCCCACCCCTAATTCACCCAATAATATAGAGTCTCTCAATCCGCATACAGGTATGTATATGTGGGCTACTCCACAGCAGACCGGTATTTATAATGTCGCGTTTCTGATCAGCGAATACCGAAGAGGTTTTCTGCTGGGTACTATAGATCGTGATATGCAGATCATCGTATTGGATGATACCACTTCTCCCCCTGTTGTAAATATCCCTAAAGACACTTGCATCCGTGCAGGAGATATTCTGCGGGCCGCTATCTCAGGCACAGATCCCAACAGGACACATACTGTCACCCTCTCAGGTTATGGAGGGCCACTGGCAGGTGACCCGACTATTTTTCCTGACAGCCTGAGCCCGGCTACATTTGCTGCTACTCCCGGCAATCCCGCTCAGGGAATATTTCAATGGAATACCGTATGTCTGGACATAAGGGAACAGCCTTATCAGATCGTATTCAAGGCTCAGAATAACATCACTACACCCAAGATCGATCTCAAGACATGGAATGTGCTTGTCATCCCGCCGCCGCCTCTGAACCTCACCACTGCCGTCCAGAACAGACATGTACAATTGCACTGGGAAAATCCATACAAGTGTGACAGTATTCATACTTTCAGAGGGTTCTCGATATGGAGACGTGTGGGCAGCAATCCTTTTATTCCTGAATACTGTGAAACCGGACTGGCTGGCCGAGGCTACACGATGATAGCCAGTGCCCTCTTCGATACAACTTATATCGACCTCACTGCGGTGCATGGACAGGATCTTTGCTACAGGATACTGGCACATTTTTCTGAAAAATCACCTAACGGTCTGTATGAGTATGATAAGGTAGTGAGTGTACCATCTAATGAAGCTTGTATCTATCTGCCTTTTGATGTTCCTGTCATCACTACAGCGAGTGTCTTGCAGACAGATAAGGTGTCCGGGCAGATGTTTGTGGCCTGGACCAAACCTAAATCCGGTGGCATTAATCTTGACACCACTATTTCTCCTCCTCCATATCGCTTCGATCTCTATAGAGGTACAGGATTCAATTTTGCATCACCGATCCTTATCAACAGCTATAGCAGCAGCACCTTTTCGGGTCTGAATGATACCATCTATACTGATACTAATATCAATACCACAGATTCTGCATACTCCTATCAGGTTCTCTTTTATTCAAACAATGATACCGTTGGGGCGACCAATCAGGCTTCATCTGTATACCTGAGTTTGCATCCGAGCGATAATCAGATACGATTATCATGGAATTTCAACGTGCCCTGGACACAGGACTCCTTTCAGATCTTCAGACAGGACTATACTACAGGTCCGGTTTATAAATACATCACGACAGATACAGTTCCGACCATGCTCACTTATATCGATACCGGTCTGATCAATGATTCTACGTACTGCTATTATGTCAAGGCATTCGGGCACTATACGAGTCCTTATATAGGTGCTCCATTGGTAGATAGTTCAGAGATCAAATGCTCTGTGCCTATTGATACGATCCCGCCTTGCCCGCCGATTGTTACCATTACGAATGACTGCAGTATTACA
This sequence comes from uncultured Bacteroidota bacterium, assembly GCA_903917755.1. GTDB lineage: Bacteria > Bacteroidota > Bacteroidia > Chitinophagales > LD1 > UBA1941. The sequence continues at coordinate 27,208 of CAIXBT010000390.1, read as the reverse complement.
AGTGCAGATTCATTCCTTTACATCAATTATCTGACCTGGCAGGAGCCAGACAGTTGTGGTTTCAGCACCGTGAAATTCCGCATATACTTTTCACCTGACTCTACGCATGTACCGACCCTGATAGATTCTGTCATTGGCACTGTAGGTAGTTTTAGTTACAATCATCATCTCAATGGAAGCCTGTCAGGCTGCTATATAGTCACTGCTGTCGACAAGCGGGGAGTAGAAAGTTATAAGGTCAATGAAGTCTGCATAGAAGACTGTCCGAACTATGATCTTCCTAATACTTTCACCCCTAATGGCGACGGATATAATGATTACTTCACGCCATATCATCCATATCGTTTCGTTACCAAAGTAGATTTCAAAATATTCACTCGTTGGGGCGAAAAGGTATTTGAGACCACCAACCCTGAGATCATGTGGGATGGCAAAGATCAGAAGTCCGGCAAGGACCTGTCTGATGGTGTCTACTTCTATGCCGGATATTACTACGAAAAAACGCTTAGCGGCGAAGTGCGTAAACCTCTTCCGCACAAAAACGGCGGCGGTTTCATACATCTGATAAGAGGAAAATAATGTTTACAGGTATCATCGAAACATTTGGCAAAGTCACTGCTCTGGAAAACCATAAAGGCAATTTGGAACTATGGATATCATCTCCTATCTCAGCAGCATTAAAGATCGATCAGAGTGTATCTCATAATGGCATATGCCTGACAGTAGTGGAGCTGCGGGAAGGTATGCATCGCGTCACTGCTATCGAAGAGACTCTCACCAAGACCAATCTATCTAAGCTCAGAGTCGGTGATCTGGTCAATCTGGAGCGCTGTATGCCTGCTAACGGACGATTCGATGGTCACATCGTGCAGGGTCATGTGGATCAGACAGGAGAATGCTTATCTGTCAAAGAACAAAATGGCAGCTGGCTGTTTGAATTCAGATATAAACCCAATCTGCAAAACATCATTGTCGAAAAAGGTTCGATCTGTATCAACGGTATCAGTCTGACAGCCTTTGATGCAGTGGATGACAGATTCAAAGTGGCCATCATCCCATATACTTTTGAGCATACTAATATTCAATCTGTGGGGCCCGGCACACTGGTCAATCTTGAGTTTGATATCGTGGGCAAATACGTAGCCAGGCTTCTGAAAATGTCATGACCTTAATTCAGATCCATTTCAAAAGCTTTGTCCCGACAGTCATGATACCTGATCTTTAATTTTTCGCAGTCTTCCTTCCAATGTTTGATATGAAAAGGTTTGTTTGAAGTGTCAAATACCAACTCCCTAAAATCAAGTACGCTTTGTATGTCTTCGATCGCATTTCTTACATTCCCTGACAGGATCACGACATCTGCCTTCAGCTTTGCTTTGTTATCAGCAGCTAGTTGCTGATCGATCACTGCGATTCTTTTCCCATTGATGGTATAGAGCCTGCCATATGGCAATTGGCTTGCGAATTTTGCACTATCTATCGACTGCTCCCGCTCTACTCCGCAATGAATCCAATGATCTCTGACCGTATAGCGCATCTGTGTTTCATTATTGCTAATGGCTGTATCAAAGTCATAGTAAACCTGTCTTTGAGTAATAAAAGCAATTGCCTTCTTGCTAGATACGTGATACACCATTAATTTTTTCACCTGATCTTTTCTGATACTGCCGATAGAGAAAGCCGTGCCAAGCACAAGCAAAAAGAACAAAGTGGTCAGGAGGACTTTTGCCCTTCTGTCTGCTGCAAACCAGCAAAACAACAGGATAACACAATAAAAAATGATCATTTCAAACATGCTGACCACCATACCGCGTGTGAGTGCAAGAGGCAAACCGTCTACCCAAAATACGATCGCATTCAGAGCTATGAGCAGATGATCAAATATCCATCCTACATATGTCAGTAACCAATGGCACCAACCTATTGCAAACATTGCCATACCAGAGATCAGCACAAAATTGCTGAGTGGAATGACCAGTAGATTTGATAGAATAAACAAGTTCGGAAAGTTGTGGAAGTAATATAAACTGACCGGGAAAGTAGCGATCTGAGCAGCCACCGATACACATATCATGCCCCACACAAAATCATAGGAATAAGCTAAGATCCTTCCTGCCAATATGAATGGCTTACGAAAAGTAAATGATGGTGCGGGGAGTATTTTGTGAAAAAGCGGATACAAATATACAATGCCCACCACTGCTATATAACTCAGCTGAAATCCCACATCAGCTATGAAATACGGGTCCCATATCAGCAGCACCAGACAGGATACAGCCAGTACATTATACATGCTCACATCGCGGTCGAGCAGGCCTGCTATCGTGATCAGCGTAAACATCCATACCGATCGCAGTACCGGCGGACTAAGCCCCGTGAGACCTGCATAAAACAACATGATCACGATCACCATTGCGCCTTTTATGATCTGCAGTCTCCGTCTGCGGTCCATCCATCCCAGCAGCAGATTCAGTACATAATATAGTACTGCCACATGCAGTCCTGACACGCTCAGCACATGCAGCACCCCGCTGCCCGTATATGCCTGCATGATCTCATCATTGATATAATCACGATAGCCGAGCATGATGGCAGTGGCCACAGCCAGCTCATTGGGTCCTTTCACGGTTTGTTTGATCAGTGAGAGCAGATAGCTGCGCAGCTCATAGATCTTTGCCAGCAGCACATTGCCGTGATCCCTGCCGGCCAGCTTCCAGTCTCCATATCTGAGATAAACACGGTGGTAAATATGATGCAGCGACTGATAGTTCTTATAGTCGAACTGATCCGGATTTTTCACATCCTCATAGGGCGTGACCACAGCCGCGAAAACGATCTTATCACCATACTGAAGCGTCTGGCTACTGCTGTCTTTCATGATGCTCGCCATCACCTTGCCTTCCATATAGATCGAGCTATCACTACCCGTTGCCCGCTGCAGTTGTATCAATGCACTGACGGTCTTATCTCTGATCACTACCGGGTCGGTAATGACTCCGATATAAGATGCCTTCTTTTGTATAAATGCAGCCTCTGCATTCGCGATATGATGCGGGTCATTCGTATCTGTATTAAAGAAAGTGACCAGATAGCCGAGAGTGATCATAGCCAGTGATATCGCGATCCCACTTACATATCTCCACTTGTAAACCCGGACCGCAGAACTAATGACATTGACATAAATGATCACCGAAACTGCTGCTACGAGTACACAGGCTGCAATCAATAGTGAGTGGATCCCGGCAGGAGCCTCTATGCAAAGAGTAATGCCCGCTATGAATGGAAACAGTAGCCTGACTGCTGGCATTTGGTTCCATATGGATCGTAGGCTATTCATTAGTTGAATATAATAGGAAAATACAATATCAAATCAATTTGAATCATAGAATCTCAAAAAGCCGTCATTGCGAAAAATATCTATCCGTAAAAAAATATAAGCGATGATATTTTGTGGCAATCTGTAACTATAAGACTGAGGCGCTCATTACACTGCTGATGGCATTCTATTGCTAACGTTACAGATTGCTTCTAATTTCCACACTTTGTATTTTACTTAGGAAGAAATTATCGCAATGACGTGATGCTTGGAGTTTGAAGGCGATAACATCAATAGCTAACTATAGTAATTAGTTTGGGTATAACTTGACGGATTTTGCGTAAATAATGTCCTAGTATTTCGCCCCGAGTGGGTTCTTATTTTTGAAATACTTTTTATCGCGGCCGAATTATCAAAAAAAGGCTTAATACCATTTGCCTCAATATTAGCAAAGGCTTGCTCACATATCTTTAGTAACGCATATAGGTTCACTCCCATTACATCATTACCATTGATGTCAGGAAATACTTCGGTATGGTAGGGATCACAGTCAATAATAAAATTTTCTGGCAACATCAAATTATGACAAAGCTTGCACCTATAATTATAATGCAATTTTTGACATTGCTTTTCACTAATATTTTGGTTTTGAAACAACTCGCTTCTTAACACATGAAATGCATTACTAGGATCAATCTTACGTCGTGAAACTAAATGCCCGATACTTTCAATAAAACAAAATAATAAAATTGCGGCGGGATACCCCATTCGTGATTGACCATCAAAAAGTGGTTTATGATTCGAATCCAAATCATGTATTGGCAATAATAGTGCAGCAGCTTTTAAAGTCTCCTGCATTGCCGAAAGATTTAACTCTTCGTGACTAGATGATATTGTCATATTTTAATTTTCTCTTTTTTCTTTACTAACTAAAACACCCCTACCTCAGTAAAGAAATAGGGGTGTATGTATTTTTTGGCCCCTCTAAATCTCCCCAAAGGGGAGACTTGAAAACCAAGGTGGCTGTTTAAGCCCCCTTGGGGGGTTTGGGGGCTGGCTGTTTCTAGCTGCAGCCCATGCTGTTGCCGCAGTTGAGGCATTTGTAGCAGGTACCGCTACGAAGCGTGATATTACCGCACACATTGCATGGAGGAGCGTCGCCGCCCATCTCTTCGAGGTGCTTGTTGAGGTTATTCAGCGCGGGCTGAGCGATCTTCATCATACGTGGCTCCTGAGCAGTTTTAGCTTTTGGTTTTTCTACCATCTCAGGGTGTACCTTGCTTTGGTTCTCTACCGGATCATCGCCTATGTCGGTGGTCAGGTCGAGGGTGCTGACCTCACGCGAGGCCAACTCACTTGGCGTGACATGTACAAGATCCGTCCGTCCGAGATATTCGAAGGCGAGAAGGCGGAAGATATAGTCGACGATAGATGAGGCATTTTTGATGTTCGGGTGGTCCACCATACCGCTCGGTTCGAAACGGGTGAAGGTGAATTTATTGACGAACTCTTCGAGCGGCACTCCATACTGCATACCTATAGACACAGCGATAGCGAAGCAGTTCATCAGCGAACGGAATGAAGCACCTTCTTTGTGCATGTCTATGAATATCTCGCCGAGTGTACCGTCGGTATATTCACCTGTGCGGACGAATACGGTCTGTCCGCCTACTTTTGCTTTTTGAGTGAAGCCGTTGCGCTTGTGAGGCAGGGCTTTCTTCTCTACGATACGAGACAGGGCACGCTTGAATGAAGTATCAGTAGATTCCTGCATGAGGACCCTGGCTGCTTCGAGTACCTGCTCTGGGGTCAGCTTGCTGAATAACTCCTGAGAAGAGGTTGGGGCTACGGTAGCCACAGGTATGCTCGCTTTTTCCTCTTTCTCCTCATCCTTCTTGTTAGAGAGCGGCTGAGACAGTTTGCAGCCGTCACGATAGAGTGCATTGGCCTTCAGACCCAGCTTCCACGACAGTTCATAGCATGATTGTATTTCTTCTACGGTAGCCTCGTTAGGGAGGTTGATGGTCTTGGATATCGCACCGCTGATGAACGGCTGAACGGCAGCCATCATACGTATGTGACCGAATGCATGGATATAGCGAGTGCCTTTGGTACCGCATTTGTTTGCCGTGTCAAATACCGGCAGGTGCTCTTCTTTCAGATACGGAGCGCCTTCTACGGTCATCGTACCGCAGATATATTCGTTAGCAGTTTCGATGTCATTCTTGCTGAAACCAAGTTCGCGGAGGAGGTTGAATTTAGGATTGTTATACTGCTCTGCCGTGAAACCCAGACGCTGCAGGGCAGACTCACCGAGGCTGTATACGTTAAACGCAAAAGTGATGTCAAAAGCTGCAGGCAGACCCGCTTCTATCTTCTCTATATCTTTCGCATCAAATCCCTTGCCTCTCAGCGTATCAGGATTGATAGATGGACAGCCTTGGAGGCTTCCGTGACCTTTAGCATATTTGATGATGGCATCAGTTTGCTCCGGTGTATAGCCCAGATTTTTGAGTGCGGCAGGTACTGATTCATTTACTATTTTGAAATAACCGCCACCGGCCAATTTTTTGAATTTCACCAGTGCGAAATCAGGTTCTACTCCGGTCGTATCGCAGTCCATCACCAGACCGATAGTACCGGTAGGGGCGATCACGGTAGTCTGAGCATTGCGATAGCCGTATTTTTCTCCCATTTGCAGGGCTTCATCCCATGCATTGCAGGCAGCCTGGAGCAAATACTCAGGGCAGTTGCGCTGATCGATTCCCACAGGCTTCACATCGAGGCCCTCATAGGTCTCAGGTGAGGCATTGTATGCTGCATAGCGGTGATTGCGCATCACACGCATCATATGTTTTTTATTGCGCTCATAGCCGGAGAATGTACCGAGAGATGCGGCCATTTCTGCAGATGTCTTATAAGCTGTACCTGTCATGATCGCTGTGATCGCACCGCCTATGGCACGGGCCTTGTCACTATCATACGGTATGCTGGATACCATGAGCAGTGTACCTAGGTTAGCATAGCCCAGACCCAGTGTACGGAAGTCATAAGACAATTGTGCCACTTCTTTAGAAGGGAACTGTGCCATCAGTACGGATATTTCCAGTACCATGGTCCAGATGCGGCTCATGTGTTCGAATCCTTTCACATCGAGTGTCAGGGTATCCACATCATAGAACTTCATCAGGTTAAATGATGCGAGGTTACATGCAGTATTATCGAGAAACATATACTCGGAGCATGGGTTAGAGGCACGGATAGGGCCGTCTTCAGGACATGTATGCCATTCGTTGATCGTAGTATCGTATTGTACACCGGGGTCTGCACAGCGCCATGCTGCCATGCCTATCTTATCCCACATTTCCTGAGCAGGCAGGCTTTTCATTACTCTGCCGTCTGTGCGGGCTTTAAGTTCCCAGTTGCCACCTTCTTCCAGCTTGTGAAAAAATGAATTCGGGATACGTACCGAGTTATTTGAGTTCTGGCCGGCTACGGTGCGGTAAGCTTCACCTTCGTAGTGATTGCTGTATCCTGCATCGATGAGGGCTTTCACCTTATCTTCTTCCTTCATTTTCCACTCTATGAAGTCTATTACTTCAGGGTGGTCGAGGTCGAGGCAGACCATCTTGGCAGCACGACGGGTAGTACCGCCTGACTTGATAGCACCTGCTGCATTGTCACCTATCTTGAGGAAACTCATCAGACCGGAAGAGGTACCACCGCCTGAGAGTCTTTCACCTTCACCACGTATAGCCGAGAAATTCGTTCCTACACCTGAACCATATTTGAAGATACGTGCCTCACGGGTCCAGAGATCCATGATACCGCCTTCATTCACCAGATCATCAGATACAGAGAGAATGAAACAAGCATGTGGCTGAGGTCTTTCATACGCTGAAGTAGACCTGGTCAGTTCACCTGTGTCTGGATTCACGAAATAATGTCCCTGTGGTTTGCCGGTTATACCATATGCTGTATGCAGACCTGTGTTGAACCACTGAGGAGAGTTAGGTGCAGCCATCTGAGCCATGAGTGAGTATACCAACTCATCATAGAATCTGACCGCATCATCTTTTGATGCGAAGTAGTTGTACTTCTCGCCCCACTGTTTCCAGCAGTCAGCCATACGGTGCGCCACCTGCTTCATGGAATTTTCACCACCCACGGTACCGTCTGCCTGAGGTACTCCGGCCTTGCGGAAATATTTCTGAGCCAGGATATCCGTAGCTACCTGCGACCATTGTTTGGGCACCTCCACATTGTGCATTTCAAATACTGCATCACCTGCAGGGTTGCGGATCACTGAACTTCTTAATTCGTATTCGAACAGGTCGTATGGTGAGACACCGTCTTTGGTGTAATAGCGGTCGACGTTAAGTCCTTTTTTTGTTGATTTTCTTGCCATATCTTAAGGGATTATTTTGTAGGTGTTATTCAAAAGTTAAGAGTTGACATCTTTGCTTTTGATAATTCGAATTTACCTTTGTTAATTTTTTTTTGCTAGTGGTTTTATCAACAACAAATGTGAAAAGGATAGCGAATAATTTTCAAATGATGGACAGGGCTGAATTGAGCCTGTGGAAAAAAGAAAAGTGCTCAAAACCGAAAATAAATTTGGTTATTTCACTTGTGTATTTGTGGCCCATTTTCAGGACAGGCAAAAAGTTAAAATCTCACTTATTTTAAGCAAATTTACGACAAATTCAAATGGTAAAAAACATTTTAACTCTTCTTAAAACGCCTCGTACCAAGCTTGCGGTGCTGATAGACCCCGACAATCAGACCGAAGATAGCCTGATGAGCATGTCAGAAAAGATAATTAACTGCAAAGTAGATGTAATACTGGTGGGCGGCAGTCTCCTGCTTGGAGATCATTTTGAAAAAACACTTGCGTTGCTACGCAAAAACACTTCGTTGCCTATCATACTATTCCCCGGCAATAATTATCAGATCAGTAGTCAGGCCGATGCTATACTGCTGCTCAGTTTGATATCCGGTCGCAATCCTGAATACCTGATAGGGCAGCATGTAGTGGCTGCTCCGCAGATCAGAGCATCGGGCCTTGAGGTCATCCCCACAGGCTATATGCTCATAGATGGTGGCAGGGTCTCGACCACCTCATATATGACACAAACCGTACCTATCCCTTATGATAAACCCGATATAGCTGTAGCCACCGCTATGGCCGGCGAAATGCTGGGGCTTCAGTCCATCTATCTGGAGGCTGGCAGCGGCGCGCACAGATCCATCTCTGTAGAAATGCTACGTGCAGTCAAAAGCAGCATATCCATTCCCGTCATCACAGGCGGTGGGATCCGCACTCCGGAGCAGGCAGAGGCATTGGCAGAGGCAGGATCAAATATGATAGTGCTGGGAAATATCCTGGAGAAACAGCCCGAACTACTCATGGAAATATCGCTGGCGTTGCATCAATAGGTGTCAAAATCACAGGGCGATGCTCTGTGCTACATGCCCGGACCCTTTCAGGGTCAGTTTTGCCCTGAAAGGGCAACAGCCTTTAGCGTAGGGCATCGCCCTACGAATTTAAAATATAAATAGTAATAGGAAATGCCACAGTCATTAACCAAAATATACCTGCACATAGTATTTAGCACTAAGCATCGTCAGCCATTGATCGATGGCAGAATAGAAAAAGCTCTTCATGAATATCTTGGGGGCATATGCAGACAGTTGGAATGCCCGCCTGTCCAGATCGGGGGATACTATGACCATGTCCATATTTTATGTAACCTATCCAAGAAAATTACAGTTATAAAGCTATTGGAAGAGATCAAGAAAGGTTCAAGCAAATGGATTAAGACACAAGGTGATGATTACGGTGTATTTTACTGGCAGGATGGCTATGCAGCATTTTCCGTGAGTCATTTGGACCTACCCCCGATCACTGAATATATCAGCAATCAGCGTAAACATCATAATGAGCAAACATATCAGGATGAATGCAGGGCTCTGTTCAAAAAATACAATATGGAATACGATGAAAAATATCTTTGGGACTAAATCAATAGTAATTCACAGAGCATCGCCCCTACGAGTTAGAACAGTATCACTTGCAATCGCAGTCAAACTCATGATCCCGGTCTATACAGGTCACGACCCTCGTCTCCTGCACGCATTTAGCAAACACTATTCTTAATCGGACCCCATCCTTATGACGGTCCTCTTCTATCGCATATGTAGGACATGGCCCTTGCCCTTGCTGGCTTTTGACCTCATTGACAGTACCTTCGCGAAGCACCTCTCTGATATCCTGCTCTGATATATGTCTGCAGTCCATCCGGCAGCGTGCATGATGGGTATAGATGAGCGCTGTATTGGGATCTATCACAGATTGATGGCTGCCGGAAACATGATCTGACTGTCGTCTTTCTGTGTGACTGACGGACCCCTTGCCGCGATATAATCTGGCAAACAAAACCGCCGACAGAAGAATCACGACCAATATTATCCGACTCGTATTCGATCTCATAAAATGCAGAATGGATTAAAATGTTCAGTATAAATGTACGATTTACCCTGTGCTATACTTTCCCAAGAAAAAATTACAACATAAATATTGTTTTCGATGTTAACCGAAGCGGCTCATTTTCTTGACAGAATGTATTCATTTTCCTAAGTGAAAATATCTTCAGGGATGAAAAATCCTATCATACACCCCCAAATGGACTGAATTTATCTCTCTTTCAGCATAATTATCCGTGTTTCAATATCTCCGCAGTAAACTTAGCCTGATATTTGCTAGCTCACACTGCTTGCTCAGTACCAATAGCTTAATATCTTTCTGCCTATTGACTATATATCAATATTTCATTATCTTGTGGCTACCCCTAAAATAGACTATGTCCTCACATGAAAAACAAGTAGAAAGGAAACAGAAAGAAATATCCACCTATAAACGAGCGCTTGATGCTACAAGTATCGTGGCAGTAACTAATGCCCAAGGGGTAATAACTTATGTAAATGACAATTTCTGCCGTATTTCAAAATACTCTGCTGCCGAACTGATAGGTCAGACCCATCGGATCATAAACTCGGCATATCATAATGATGAATTTTTTGCCAATTTGTGGTCCACCATCTCTTCCGGCCGGGTATGGAAAGGCGAGATTCGAAATATGGCCAAAGATGGTAGCCTCTACTGGGTAGATACCACTATTATACCATTTCTGGATGAATCAGGAAAACCTTCCGAATATGTATCCATCCGCTCAGACATCACTGATCGCAAACAAGCTAAAGAAAGAAAATTCCAGATGCTGTTTGACAAGAGCCATGAGGGCCTCCTCATAGCCACGCCTGAAGGTACTTTTCTGGAAGTCAATGATGCTTTCTGTAAAATGTTGGGCTATAGCCATAGTGAATTTATGAAGCTGAACCGATCTGAGATCACCCTGCCTAACGATCCCAATGTGAGTCAGGGATTAAAGGCCAGATCTGAAAAAGGCTATTATGAAGGTCTCTTGAAGTTTAAATGCAAAGATGGAAGCATAATAGATGCTGAAATATCATCCGCCACATATCAGGATGAGAACGGGATAAGCAGGGCTTACATCTGCGCACGTGACATTACTGAAAAATTAAAGGCGGAAAATGTCCTTCATGCCAATGAACATCGGCTACGATCATTGATAGAATACGGTAAAGATATCATTACCCTCATCAATGCCGATGGGAGTGTGCGATACAGAAGCCCATCCTTTGAATATGTGCTGGGCTATAACCTCGGCGAAATGGAAGATCGCCCGGTATTCGACAATGTACATCCGGATGACAGAATTGCCCTGAAAGAACTTTTCACAAAAGTGATGACTGAACCCGGCTCCAGTGCCCAGAGCCGCTGGCGACAGATACATAAAAACGGGATCTTAAGATGGATGGAAGGCATAGCCACCAATCTGCTGAATGACCCGGATATCAATGCCATCGTATGCAATTTCAGGGATATAAATGAGCACATTGAGATCGAGCAACAGTTGAAGCAAAATAACCTGGAACTCAACAAACTTTTCAATAGCATCGATGAGGTACTATACAGTGCCGAAAAAAATCCATACAAACTCTCCCATATGTCTGCTGCCTGCATGAAAATATATGGCTACGATTCATCCGAGTTTATGGGGAATGAAAAACTCTGGTTTGATCTCATCCTGCCGGAAGACAAACCTATCATAGCAGAAATAAACATAGCTCTCGAACGGGGTGAAACAGTGTCCCGTCAATACCGCATCAGGCATAAAAATGGCAATATCAAATGGATAGAGGCCAGAGTGACCCCGGAGCTAGATGCCACCGGCAAACTGATCCGTATAGATGGAGTAAACCGCGATATAACTGAGAAAATAATATCTGAAGAAGCATTGCGATCAAGCGAAATTCGCTTCCGATCACTGATAGAGCAGGGCAAAGACATCATCACTCTCATCAACGCAGATGGAACTATCAAATACCGCAGCCCCTCTTATGCAGCGGTGCTTGGCTTAGAACCCGGAGAGCCCAAAGACCACCTGGTGTTTGAAAATGTGCATCCCGATGATATCAGCAACCTGAAAAATGTATTCACACAGCTGATGGGCAAACCCGGCTCCAGTTTTAAAAGCCAGTGGAGGCAAAAACATAAAGATGGCAGCTATAGATGGATGGAAGGGACAGGAACTAATATGTTCGACGACCCGTCCATTGCTGCTATCGTTTGCAATTTCAGAGATATAACGGAACATATCGAGATAAAAGAGCAGCTCGAAAATAGCAACCGCGAACTGAACAGGCTCTTCAATAGTATAGATGAAGTGCTATATAGCGTCGATATGGATCTCAATGAACTCATCCAGATGTCTGATGCCTGTCAGAAAGTATATGGATACTCCCCATCTGAGTTTTCAAAAAATATCCGGCTGTGGTTCGATGTGATACTTCCTGAAGATAAGCAGGTGATAGAACGCATAGTAAAGGTTTTGGAAAGTGGCCAGTTAGCCTCAGGACAATACCGGATCAGACACAAAGACGGCAGCATAAAATGGATAGAAGCTCACCTGACACCTACACTGGATGACACCGGCAAATTGATCCGATTAGATGGGGTGAACCATGATATTACCGAGAAGAAAAATGCGGAAGAGGCCCTGCGAACGAATGAGCACCGCCTTCGGTCCATGATAGAATATAGTAATGATATCATCACCCTGATCAATGCCGATGGCAGTATGAGATACAGAAGCCCATCCTATAATCATATTATGGGCTATGGCCCGGGCGAAATGGAAGACCGCATAGAATTTGACCACATTCATCCTGATGATGTCCAGACAGTGAAAAATCTGTTCATCAATCTAATGAAAACTCCCGGATCAAGTTTTAAAAGTCAATGGCGACAAAAACATAAAGACGGGACATACAAATGGATGGAAGGTACCGGCACCAATCTGCTGAATGATCCGGATCTAAATGCCATCGTTTGCAATTTCAGGGATATCAGTGAGCATATTACGATAAAGCAACAATTAGAAAAAAGCAACGGCGAACTTAATATGCTGTTCAATAGTATAGATGAGGTGGTATTTACTGCTGTCCTCGATCCATATTACATTTCACATATATCCAATGCCTGCCTCAAAGTATATGGCTACCCTGCATCTGACTTTCTGAAAAATGAATATCTCTGGGTCGAGGTCATCATGCCTGAAGATAGACACCTGATAGATAGCATCAGTGCAAAGCTGCAAAAAGGCGAATCGCTCCACGAACAGTATAGGATCATTCACAAAGATGGCAGCTTGCGGTGGATAGAAACCAATGTAACCCCCCACACTCTCGATGAAAATGGAAAGCTGGTGCGTTTTGACGGACTGAATCGTGACATCACAGAAAAGAAAAATGCCGAAGAAGCACTGCTCAACAGTGAAAAGAAATTCCGAGCACTCATTGAAAATAATAAAGAAGTCCTCTCGCTTTCTGACGCAGACCGAAAGATCACCTATGTCAGTCCATCTATAAAAACAGTATTGGGCTTCGATCCCGAAGAACTGATCGGTGTGGATTCTTCCACGCTCATGCATCCGGATGAGGTGGCGGAAGCTCAGGCAATGAGAGCCAGTCTTCAGCAAGGCACGGGAGCCTATGGCACAAAGATGCTTCGCCTGCGGCACAAAGACGGATCCTGGCGCTGGGTCGAGATGACCGGCACTAACAAACTGGCAGATCCTGCCATTAATGCTATGGTCACAAATTTCAGAGATGTGACCGAGAAAAAAAATGCAGAAGAAGCACTCCTTAATAATGAAAAACGATTCAGAGCGCTGATCGAAAATAGTGAGGATGGTATCGTTTTGACGGATAATGATCATAATGTCATCTATTTCAGCCCGTCTGTAAGAGAAATATTAGGCTATACACCTGAAGAACTGATCGGCACAAAAGCATATGACTTGTTTCACAAGGACGAGCTAGAGAAAAATATGCAGCAGATCATAGCGCTCAAAAACGGTCAAATACCACATATAACATTTCTGATCCGCGCACGACACAAAGACGGATCATGGCGCTGGCTTCAGTCTTTTATGTCCAATCATCTGAATGATCCGGCTATTAAAGCATTGGTCACAAATTTTCGCGATGTGACTGAGCAAAAAAATGCCGAAGAGGCGCTTTCGAACAGTGAGAATAAGTTCAGGGGACTCATCGAGAATAGCAAAGATGGAATAGGCCTCACTGATCTCAGCCAGAGATTCATCTATCTTAGCCCTTCTGTAAAAACCATATTAGGATATGAGCCGGATGAACTCGTCGGCACCAACGCTTTTGAGCGGTATCACCCGGATGATATGGAATTGATGAAAAAACTGGCCATGTTTATCAGGCACAGAAGCGGAGCCTCAGACACAGCTCTCGTGCGGATTCTTCACAAAGACAGCAAATGGAGATGGATCGAGCTCACTGCTACCAACCAATTGGACAACCCGGCTATAAAAGCAGTTGTCACAAACTTCCGCGATGTATCTGATAAGAAACATGCAGAAGAAGCCCTGCTCAACAGCGAAAAAAGATTCAGGGCACTGATAGAGAATAATAAGGATGGTATTGCTCTTACTGATAGCAACAGGCTATTCATCTACCTGAGCCCATCTATCAAGGTGATATTGGGTTATGAACCGGAAGAACTGATCGGAACCAAAGCTACGGATCTTTATCACCCCGACGATCAGCCGGGCATGAGGGAGCTTGTGCAATCTCTCCTGGAGAAACAAAAATCATTCGCTTCTAATCTTCTGCGGATACGTCATAAAAATGGTGAATGGAGATGGATCGAACTGATCGCTACAAACCAATTGCACGAGCCAAGCATTCAAGCCATAGTGACCAACTTCCGCGATGTGACCGAAAGAAAGAAAGCTGAAAATGAATTGGAACAACTCAACCAATCTCTCGAGAAAAAGGTACACGAGCGAACTCTCCAGCTAGAAGAATCGAATAAGGCACTCGAATCATTCTCCTATCTGGTAGCGCATGACCTTCAGGCTCCCCTGCGTGCATTGTCCGGCTATGCCAGTATATTGAAGCAGGACTACCGAGGTCTTTTGGGAGATGATGGCACGTCTCTGCTGGACACCATCGTACAGCAGACCAAACATATGACCCAGCTGATATCAGATCTGCTCACATTCTCACGTGTCAGCCACACGGTACTGAAGCAGGAAAATGTAGATCTGGATGATATGGTCAGCAGTCTGTCAGATCAGCTATGTCTAAGCTATAGTGGCAATACCATCGCTGAGGTCAAACTGCATGCACTCGGATACTGCTCATGCGATGCCGGACTGATACGACAGGTTTGGTCTAACCTCATATCCAATGCGCTCAAATATTCAAGCAAGAAACCAAATCCCATCGTCGAGATGGCCGTATCAAAGCAGAAGGTGAAACGATCTATTTTGTAAAAGACAACGGTGCCGGGTTTGATATGCGGAATGCTCCGAGACTGTTTCAGGTATTTCAGCGGCTTCATACCACGGGCGATTTCGAAGGCACGGGAGTAGGTCTGGCACTGGTCAAAACCATCGTGAGCAGACATGGAGGTCGAGTATGGACAGAAGCAGAGGTAAACAAAGGTGCTACTTTCTATTTCTCCATTCCTGACTGATATTATTTGATCACTCCCAGCTTCTTACCCACTTTTTCAAACGCTGTGATAGCTTTGTCGAGATGCTCCTGTTTATGAGCTGCTGACAGTTGCACACGTATGCGCGCCTGTTCTTTGGGCACCACCGGAAAGAAAAAGCCGATCACATAGATACCTTCTTTGAGCATCTCATCAGCGAATGTCTGAGCCAGTTTTGCATCGTAAAGCATGACAGGCACGATAGCAGATTCACCATCCTTAAAGTCAAGACCTATCTTGCGAAGCCCATCTTTGAAGTATTTCACATTCCACTCCAGCTGATCGCGCAGAGCAGTAGTTTCACTCAGCATATCGAGCACAGCCAGAGACGCACCGACTATGGACGGCGCGAGTGAGTTAGAAAATAAATACGGACGCGAACGCTGTCGAAGCAGTTCGATGATCTCCTTTCTGCCCGTCGTGAAACCTCCCATTGCACCGCCGAGTGCCTTACCTAATGTACCGGTGATGATATCTATCCTGCCCATCACATTGCGAAGTTCTATACTGCCTCTGCCCGTCCGGCCTATGAAACCCGTTGCATGGCATTCATCGACCATGACCATCGCATTATATTTCTCGGCCAGATCACATATTTTATCCAGTTGGGCCACATAGCCGTCCATCGAGAAGACCCCGTCCGTCACTATGATCCTGTATTTCTGAGCCTGGGCCTGTTTGAGACATTCTTCCAACTCCTCCATATTATTATTCGCATAACGGTAGCGCACAGCCTTGCACAGACGTACTCCATCTATTATAGATGCATGATTGAGTGAATCAGAGATGATGGCATCATTTTCATCAAAAAGGGGTTCGAATACGCCTCCGTTAGCATCAAAGGCAGCTGCATATAATATGGTATCTTCTGTACCCAAAAAAGCGGCGATCTTAGCCTCAAGCTCCTTGTGAATATCCTGTGTACCACAAATAAACCTGACCGAACTCATCCCGAATCCATGAGTATCGATGGCCTTCTTGGCCGCCTCGACCACCCGTGGGTGAGAAGAGAGCCCCAGATAGTTATTAGCACAGAAATTAATGACCTCACTGCCATCCTGCAGACGGATCACCGCATCCTGAGGGGTCACGATGACCCTTTCTTTTTTGAAAAGACCATTATCCTGAATGGTTTTGAGCTCCTGCTCCAGTTTAGCTTTGATGGTATACATATCTCACATTATTGATTGGCGGCTAAAGTAGGAATTGGCTCCGAAAAACCAGAAAAAAGCTTTCTAACCATCGATATTGTCATATATGTAAACTTTAACACTTCAAATATGTTGATAAACGGTAAAAAAAAGCTTTCATATCTCATTCATAGAATTAATTTTGTTTCCGCAATTAACAAAACTTCATACAATGGCTTCTGTAGCACAAAAATCTTCCGCACTATTCAAATCCTCTATCGGCAAAAAATTTCTGATGGGATTGACCGGTCTTTTTCTGGTCACTTTTTTGTTAGTGCATTGCTTTATCAATTCAATGGTATTTTTTGATTCGACAGGTAGCCTGTTCAATGAATATGCTCACTTCATGGGGACAAATATCCTCATCCGCATTGCAGAGGTGGGGCTATTCGGAGGATTGATACTGCACGTGATAGATGGGCTTATGCTTTTCTTTCAGAATCGTGCTGCACGCCCTGAGAAATATGCATACTCAGATTATTCGACCAATAGTACCTGGTATAGCCGCAGCATGGCACTACTTGGCACATTGCTTCTGATGTTCCTTATCCTGCATCTGGCACATTTTTGGGTTCAGTCACGTTTTATGCAATTGCCCGAGGTCGACCACCCGCAATTGAAAGTGCCTATGATAAACCTATATGGACTCATGGTAACGACTTTCAGCAGCCCACTCATCGTAGCAGTATATGTACTGGCTCAGATCTCTCTGGCCTATCACCTGCTTCATGGATTCAAGAGTGCATTTCAATCTCTGGGCCTGAACCATACCAAATACAACCAATTGATAGACGCAACCGGCACTGTATTTTCTATCATCATACCGCTGATCTTTGCAGCTATGCCGATAGTGATCTATTTGAGACATCAAATTTAATGGCACCAATTCATAAGTTTTCAATTTTTGAATTTTTCAAATCATAAAATATGGCTTTAGACAGCAAAATACCCGATGGACCACTCGCAGAAAAGTGGGAAAATTATAAAGAGCATGCCAAGCTGGTCAACCCGGCCAATAAACGTAAAGTAGAGGTCCTCGTAGTAGGTACAGGATTGGCAGGCGCATCTGCTGCTGCCTCTCTGGCTGAGCTCGGCTACAAGGTCAAGGCCTTTTGTTTTCAGGATTCGCCGCGCCGTGCACACTCTATCGCAGCACAGGGTGGTATCAATGCAGCAAAGAACTATAAGAATGATGGCGACTCAGTGTTCCGTCTGTTCTACGACACGGTCAAAGGCGGTGACTTTCGCGCACGCGAAGGAAATGTGTATCGTTTGGCTTCTGTCTCTAACAATATCATAGACCAGTGTGTCGCACAGGGTGTGCCATTCGCTCGTGAATACGGCGGACTCTTAGACAATCGTTCATTCGGTGGTGCTCAGGTGTCTCGTACATTCTATGCACGTGGTCAGACAGGTCAGCAGCTCTTGTTAGGTGCCTATCAGGCCCTCGAAAGACAGGTGGGTCTGGGCAACATTGAAATGTTTAACCGCCATGAGATGGTAGATGTGGTAGTGATAGACGGCAAGGCTCGCGGCATCATAGCCCGCGATCTGGTGACCGGCAAACTGGAGCGCTATTTCGGTCATGCGGTCATTCTGGCTACTGGCGGTTACGGAAACGTATTTTATCTGTCTACTAATGCCATGGGCAGCAACGTGACTGCAGCATGGAAGGCTCATAAAAAAGGTGCATTCTTCGGAAATCCATGTTACACACAGATACACCCTACCTGCATACCGGTATCGGGAGATTATCAGTCTAAACTGACACTGATGTCTGAGTCCCTCAGAAATGATGGCCGTGTATGGGTACCAAAAACAAAAGAAGATGCCAAGGCGATCCGCGAAGGCAAAAAACGCGCTGAGGATATCAAAGATGAGGATCGCGACTACTATCTGGAGCGCAAGTATCCATCTTTCGGAAACCTCTGTCCGCGCGATATCGCATCACGTGCAGCTAAAGAAGCATGCGACGATGGCCGTGGTATCGTACCATCCGGCTTCGGTGTGTTTCTCGATTTCTCTGATGCTATCAAGCGTCTGGGTATCGATGTGGTGAAAGCCCGCTATGGTGAGTTATTTCCTATGTATGAAAATATCACCAGCGAAGATCCTTTGAAAACCCCAATGAAGATATATCCTGCTGTACACTATACTATGGGTGGACTGTGGGTAGACTATGAATTGATGACTACAGTGCAAGGTCTATATTGTCTTGGTGAGGCCAACTTCAGCGACCACGGTGCTAACCGTCTGGGTGCATCAGCCCTCATGCAGGGTCTGGCAGACGGATATTTCGTAGTACCATATACCATTGGCAACTATCTTTCATCTGAAATATTTACCAAGCCTATCTCTCTGGACAGCCCTGAATTCGTAGAAGCTGAGAAAGCTGCAGATGAGAGGTACAAAAAAATATTGTCTGTAAAGGGCAAACAAAGCGTCGAAGACTTGCATCGCAAACTGGGCAAGATCATGTGGGAATACTGCGGAATGGCCCGCAATGCTGAAGGTCTGACCAAAGCCCGCAAGCTATTAGGAGACCTGCGTGAAGAATTCTGGCGAGATGTCAAAGTGCTGGGTGAGTTGAATGACTTCAATCCTGATCTGGACAAAGCCGGCCGTGTGGCTGACTTCATCGAGCTCGGCGAACTGATGGTGATAGATGCACTAAACAGAAATGAATCATGCGGTGGTCACTTCCGTGAGGAATATCAGGAGCTGGGCGAGGCAAAACGCGATGACGAAAACTACTGCTATGTAGCAGCATGGGAGTTTAAGGGAATAGGTGCCGATCCAGAACTTCACAAAGAAGAACTGAAGTACGAGAATATCAAATTGCAAGTAAGAAGCTATAAGTAATTTGGCAATTCGGCAATGTGCTAATTCGATGATGAATACAAAGAACTGAACGAATGAGAAATGATGATGACAATGTGATTTTGAAACTCACTTTTGCATTTTCATTGAAAATCATCGAATTCACTGAATTATTGGAAACGAAAAAGAAGTATAACGTCGCAAACCAGCTTTTCAGATGTGGTACTTCGATTGGCGCAAACGTAAAAGAAGCCCAAAACGCAGAAAGTAAACCGGATTTCATCCACCAGATGAAGATCGCTGCAAAAGAAGGGGATGAGACAGAATATTGGCTGTTGCTTTGTAAACAATCAGTTAATTATCCGGATACTGAAAAGTTGCTTGAGGATTTACTTGTAATAAATAAAGTGCTGTCAAAAATTATTGCATCTAGTAAAAACTAATATTGAATAGTAGACTAAAACTTGTATTTCATTAACGAATTATCGAATAGCCGAATTATCAAATTATCATTATGAAGCTTAATCTCAAAGTCTGGCGTCAGAAGAACGCTGCCACAGCAGGAAAATTAGTTGACTATACTGTTGACAATCTAAATCCTGACATGTCATTTCTGGAAATGATCGATGTGCTCAACGATGAGCTGGTCAAGAAGGGTGAAGAGCCTGTGGCTTTTGACCATGACTGTCGCGAAGGTATCTGCGGTATGTGTGGTATGTATATTAACGGCCGTGCACACGGACCTAACCACGGCGCTACCACCTGCCAGCTCTATCTGAGAAAGTTCAAAGACGGCGACAAGGTTTATGTGGAACCATGGAGGTCAAGAGCATTCCCGATCATCAAGGACCTGACAGTGGATCGTTCAGCCTTTGACCACATCATAGCTGCAGGAGGATTCGTAAGTGTCAATACCGGCCAGTCGCAGGATGCCAATAACCTGCCCGTTGATAAAAACGATGCTGAGAAAGCCATGGATGCTGCGGCATGTATAGGCTGCGGTGCCTGTGTGGCCGCCTGCCCTAACGGCTCAGCTATGCTCTTCGTTTCAGCTAAAATATCTCAACTCGCATTGCTTCCTCAGGGTCAGCCAGAACGCGACATCCGTGCCATGCGCATGGTAGAACAGATGGATGCAGAAGGTTTCGGAAACTGCTCTAACATCAGTGCCTGCGAAGCAGAGTGCCCGAAAGAGATCAAGGTGTCCAATATCGCACGCATGAACAGAGACTACTTTGCTGCGTCTGTGTGTAGCGAGACGAAATAATAGCGGCGATTTAAAATCATGTCATGAAAAAGATCACCATCGGCGTCACCAATACTGAGGCCAGATACGAGAACTATCCCAAATGGATAAAGGGAGATGATGAGAATATCGAGATCATAGAACTATCTGCCGAAAATCAGAACTGGGACCAGATAGAAGATTGCGATGGGATACTGCTGACAGGTGGTGTGGATATGCACCCGCAGTTTTATGACAGTGCTGACCGGAAATATCCTTTCGCTCCCGAAAATTTTAATGAGAAACGCGATGAGTTTGAGATGCATGTTTTTGAAACCGCACTCAATCTCGAACATCCTATTCTCGCGATATGCAGAGGCCATCAGCTGGTCAATGTGGCACTCGGTGGCAGCCTGATACAGGACCTCGGTGCCGGCAATGAAATCCATAAAAGAACTGATCAGGATAAGCAGCATGATGTGACCACTGTGTCTGGCACCCTGCTGCAACAAATAAGCGGCAACACGGGCCATATCAACAGTGCCCACCATCAGGCCATAAGCGAGCTAAGCGAAGAACTGATGGCTAACTGCACCTCGCCCGATGGTGTGATAGAAGGGGCCGAATGGAAAGACAAAGAAGATAAACCCTGGCTACTGACAGTGCAGTGGCACCCGGAGAGGATAGCGGATAAGGAAAGCAACCCTTTTTCAAAAAATATTCGTGAAGCATTTCTCAAAGCCGTTAGGAACAAATCATAATCTTCATTTATCTTTACACCTTTTAAAAATGCATTTTCTCCCTTCTCTTCCGAGAAGGGCTGGGGATGAGGAAAAAATTCATACATGAAAATCATCAATCCTGCCGACGGCAAAACCATTGCGAACCTTAAAGAAGATTCTAAAAAAAGTATAGAAAAGAAACTAGCACTGCTTAGAACTGGCCAAAAAAAATGGGCCTCCACTCCGATCAAAAAACGGGTGGCCATCATCCAGAAATTCTCTCAGCTGCTGGCCGATAATATCGAGGAATGTGCCAGTGTGCTGACCTCTGAGGTGGGCAAACCACTGTCTCAATCTCGCGGCGAGGTGAATGGTGCCCGCAATCGTATCAAGTGGCTCTCTGAGCATGTGGAGCAGTATGTGAGCGAAGAAATAATGCACGAGGAAACCGGGCTGAAAGAAAAGATAGTGTATGAACCACTCGGTGTGATATGCAATATCTCTGCATGGAATTATCCATATCTGGTGGGTACGAACGTTTTCATACCTGCGCTTCTCACAGGCAATGCCGTATTGTACAAACCTTCTGAATTTGCGACATTGACGGGTTTGCAGATAGAGAAATATCTGAAAAAAGCAGGTGTGCCTGATGATGTATTTCAGGTAGTGATCGGAGCACGTGAGGCAGGTGAGATATTGCTGACACAGACGCTCGATGGATACTATTTCACCGGTTCATACAATACAGGAAATTATATTTATCAGAAAGTAGCGCCCAAGATGGTACCATGCCAGCTGGAGCTGGGCGGCAAAGACCCGCTCTATGTGGCTGACGATGTGGCTGACATCAAGGCAGTAGCTGCAGGGACCGCAGATGGTGCATTCTACAACAATGGTCAAAGCTGCTGCTCTGTCGAGCGGATATACGTTCACAAAAAAGTGTATGACAAATATGTAGAAGAGTTTGTGAAAGAAGTAAAGAGCTATAAGATAGGAGCACCTACAGAAGATGGCGTGTACATAGGTGCATTGACCCGTCCCGCTCAGATAGAGGTACTGGAGAAACAAGTAAAGGATGCCGTGAAAAAAGGCGCCAAACTCCTGACAGGTGGTAAGCGCATAGCGGGCAAGGGCAACTACTTCGAGCCTACCGTACTCGTGAATGTGACCAATAAAATGGCAGTGATGCAGGAAGAAAGCTTCGGCCCCATCATCGGTATCATGAAAGTGAATAATGACGAAGAGGCGCTGAAACTGATGCAGGATACAGCCTACGGCCTCACCGCAGCGGTATACACACCATCTCAGAAAAGAGCCGAAAAAATGCTCGCTCAGATCAATTCAGGTACTGCCTATTGGAACTGCTGCGACAGAGTAAGTGGCGGACTGCCATGGAGCGGAAGAAATCATTCTGGTTTTGGCGCTACCCTGTCTGTGGCTGGCCTAAGAGCTTTTACTAAGCCTAAGGCATATCATCTTCGTGGTTAACAATTATGCTAATGTAGCGATGAAGTAAAAATTCATTATTACATTAGACATCCATGATAAAGCGCATCATCGATATTTTCAGGCTTGACATTGACTTCAGCGGACGTACCTTTGGTTTGGATATCATGCGTGCCGTGGGTATACTGATGGTGATAGAAGAGCACTCATACCATCTGATCGCAGACTATTTTCCTAAAGGATTTATGTTCATGCCATACATGGACAAGATCAGTTTCTTTTTTGTATTGAGCGGCTTTCTGGTCGGCAATATCCTGATCAATATATACAACCGGGCGACCTTCGGAACGGGTGACCTCATGCGGTTTTGGGCCAGACGCTGGATACGTACCGTGCCTTTATATCTTCTCGTTATTACAGGTTTGGTCATATTGAGATATGCTTTTACCAGAGTAGGTTTTGTGTTTCCATGGCGCGAATTCATCTTTTTTCAGAATTTCTACTATCCCGAAGCTGACCCCTATTATTTCTATCCGGAGGGTTGGAGTCTGGCTGTCGAAGAGTGGTTTTATCTTCTCGTACCCGCTGTGATATTCATAGCGCATTTGCTTTTTTCAAAGTTCATAAACAAAAAACAACTACTGCTAAGTGTCATTCTCACTATAATAATAGGGAGCACGACATTGAGAATATACAGAGCGCTGCATACTTCTGATATGAGTATCTACACCTGGAATATCTGGTTTTATAAAATAGTAGTGCTCCGTCTTGATACGATCATGTTTGGATTTTTGGCAGCCTTCGTGAAGCATTATTATCAGTCACTTTGGGAACGATATAAGAATGTGTGTCTTTACATATTTATTGCAGGTATGGCTGTGATCATTGCAGGGCATACGTTCTGGGCGGCACATAACTTCTGGTTAAAGACTTTCTTCCTCACTCAGACCGGGATAATAATGATGCTATGGCTTCCTAAACTCGATAGTATCAAAGCCGGTAAAGGAAGATGGGCATGGCTGATCACCTACCTGAGCAATCTCACCTTTGTTTTGTATCTGCTAAACAGAACTCCGATACTCAAAAGCATGATGCAGTTGTTTCCAGCCAAAAATCTTCCGATGGCAATAGCCGAGTATCTGGTCTATTTTATCTTACTCTTTGCCACTGCTACATTGATGCATAAATATCTGGAGCGGCCGATCATTGACCTGAGGAAGAGGATCAGGCAGTGATCAGATATCAAAGTGAACACGAACTCCCAGTATATTGATAGGGCCACGATCTTTATTGTATGCAGGATTGATCGCAAACTGATAGTCTAAGGTCACGGACAGAAATGAGGCGATCTGTACACGGTAGTATGTTTCCAGAATGCTCTCTCTACCGTAATTTAAGTTACCGTCTCCTATAATGAAACCATGTCCGCCTGCTTTGAGATAATTCTGATGTTCTTTTGAGATACCATTGGTCACTATGGCCACGCCCCAATTATCCATACGTCTTTTCCAGAGTTTACCCTTCATATTCATACCAAGTTGAACATTGTTATCTACCTCAGTGAATGCCCATGCGGCTGTATGTCCATCATTCCAGTTTCCCCGAGCGAACACACCGAGATACTCAGTCAGTTCCTGCTCTATATTCACCCCGAATCCATACTTGATACTTCCATAGGTATGGCCTTCCTG
Organism: uncultured Bacteroidota bacterium; assembly: GCA_903917755.1. Lineage (GTDB taxonomy): Bacteria > Bacteroidota > Bacteroidia > Chitinophagales > LD1 > UBA1941. The sequence goes on along the minus strand of CAIXBT010000390.1, from coordinate 2,623 downwards.
CGTGCCTGCTATGATCCGCTCGAGAGTACTGTCTCCACTCTGCATGGCCACTGTGGCATCAGTGTATTTCGGTGCCTTGGTGAAAGCGAGAAACCCTGTGGCCCTTACCACACCGAGATGTCCTTTCACTCTCCATTTTCTTTCTGCCTCTATCGTTTCAGAATTGGCTTTGTCTACGTGCAGATCAAGCACAGCGCCATTCGCTATCGTTGGTTCGGTCACAAAGGCCGCACGAATAGCCCATAATGGTTTGATCAGTTCCACCACTGCCCCGTATGTATAACCGCGTACATCTGCCGGAAAGTCCCAGGACCCGCTGGCCATCAGTGACCAGTTCATAAACTGAGAACGGGCATCATGGTTAAATGTATTATCATCAAAGAAATCGGAGACACCAAACTTTCCAACCGTAAGGACCACTTTTGATGCAGGAGTCCTGCCTGCCAGTTGATTATTGTCAGATGCCTGAACATCATAAGCAGAATGGCCTAAAGCAATGGTCTGCTGGATATAAGCACGCGCTATGAACGGAGTTGGGGTTGGATTTCCGACTCGGTATATTTCACCATTCGGGAAGCCGGCCATTCCCATAGTATGACTCAAACCTGCTCCCCCGGTGACCTCCGGATTAAAATAGATCGCTGCCCCTTTCCATAATTTTCTACCGAGAAAGATAGTCGTGGTCAGAGAGACTGCCCCTTCAGCATTTGTGTTCATGCTGTTCACACCCGAATAATCGGCATGAAAAGCAGGATGATACTGATAGATAGAAGTGAGTTGTGCGTGAATGGTCCAGTTGGCCACGGAGTCCTTTTTCCCAAGTCTTTCATTGCCGATCATTCGACTTATTAGCTGACTGCCCTGCCCCTGAGATTGAAGAACAAAACAAAACGATAAGATCAATACACTGACTTTTCTGAACATACTAAATTTTAAAAAGGGCTCCAAAATAATATTCCTATATAACTTAAAACAAATAACAAATCAATTTAACATAGCTTAGATAAACCTGCGCACCGAGCTTTTGTAATCAAGGTATATCTGTCCATGCGTGCTGCTTAGAAATTCTTCTTCAAGTCTTATCTGGATCTGTATCATAATATATCCTGACACAAAGAGAAGAAGTGTAAATCCATTCGGTGTGATCAGAAATAAACCCATGATCGCTGTGATCATACCTAGATAGATCGGATTGCGTGAAAACCGAAAAATACCTCTCCTGACCAAGTCTGTCTTTTGTTTTTCATCTATCCCTACCCTCCATGATGCCTGCATATTGATCTGTGCAGCCGATGTCCAGATCAGAGACAGGGCTAAGATGATAAGCCCAGAATTGATCAGTGTAGTATGCTCCAGATAACGGATCGGCAGAAAAAAAGAATAGCCCGATGGATACACCGCATATATTAAGATATATACTGCGACCAGTATCATCCATACCATAAAATATTTAGCTATCAATCCATGTGCATCGTCAGATGGCGATAGAACTATGGGGCTCTTGCCGATCTTTTTGCTTACCACACCGGCAGGAATGACCAGCAGGAGTATGAAATACAAGACGATGTACAGCGGCAGTATGATGGTCAGATATTGATTCATGACTATTGGAATTATTGATCAAAATTGCATGGCAAACATAAATACAATAATTCAATTTACCAAATAATTAAAATTAGGCATGCCTAATAAAATTAGGCTGTCAATTTATTTCCTACATTTGTGTCATAAGCTAATATCAGGATGCACTCCCTATCAGAAGAAAACTATCTTAAGGCAATATACAGTCAGACAAAGGAAGGTGTGAGTAAGATCACGCCAACATCCATAGCCGAGGAACTACGTAATAACCCCGCTTCGGTGATAGATATGCTTAAGAAGCTGAGTGATAAAAAGCTACTCAGTTATGACAAGGTAAAAGGAGCCAAACTGACGGAGAAGGGCAACAAAATAGCCGTCGAAATAGTACGAAAACACAGGCTATGGGAGGTCTTTCTGCTCGAAAAACTCGGCTACAGCTGGGGTGAGGTACATGACATAGCAGAACAACTGGAGCATATCCGTCACGAAGATCTCGCGGATAGACTGGACAAGTTTCTCGGCTATCCCACATATGATCCGCACGGCGACCCGATACCCGATAAGAACGGAAAACTACCTGCCACCAAATGGCTGCCCCTGTCTGAGATAGCCATCGGCAAAAAGGTCAAGGTCGTAAATGTAGATGACAACTCACCTGACTTTCTGAAATATCTGGACAGACAGGAGATCGGCCTCAATAGTATCATCACCATCAGAGAGATCCAAAATTTTGACAAATCCCTGCTGGTAGAACTAAAAGGAAAAAAGGAGGTCTACCTGAGTCCCGAAGCTTCCAAAAAGATATTCGTGGAGTAAAGCATTTCTGCTTTTATTTAAGATTACAAAGAACGTCGTTTAATATTTTATGTAAATTTAGCTATTATTTGCAATAAAAGCAAATTTATTGGTTCATCGCAATAATGCGTACCTGGATTGATGTAAAGAAAGTATTTTGAGCGCAAAGTATTCATCATCTCGGTAGCCGTATGCTTTTCGTTTCAGAACTTTAATTTTGTTATTAAATCCCTCTAAGGGGCCCGTC
>CAIXBT010000389.1 GCA_903917755.1 uncultured Bacteroidota bacterium | reverse complement strand
TGTGGTGGAATCGGAGGACTTCCGCAGAGCTGGAAAAGGAGACCCTGTGGGGACAAAAAAACTTCAACCAGTTGGTGCCGACCTATTCTTTCTCCGATTTGGAATTATCTAAATTTATAAAGGTTGAACCTTTTGTAAGAAGGGTAAAGATTAAGTTATTAGGACAATTCTTATAAATGTCTGCACATTGCCAAAAGGATAAACACCGGTCCCAATTAAGATCGCATTCAAAGCAGTTCCATTCATCTGCAGAGTGCTCGGATCCCCAATATCTATCAATCGTATCTGTTTTTACATATCCAGTGTTTAGATCTCTCCGAATTACTTTTATCTTTTCATCGCTAATGTATTCTCGAATTACTTGAGAATTGGATATGCCTTGAGTAAATGATTGGTTATAGTTAATAGTCCACTTATTTACCTTTTTTCCAGTTGAATCATACTTTCCCTGAACTGTGATATTAAACTGGTCGCTTAAATTAGGTTTTAGTAAGCTCGAATCAAAATATAAATATACGCCCACGGGAATGCCAAGTTTGAATTCACAAGTTGAACTTTTAATTACTCTTTTAGTATTCAATATTGTTTTTTTTAATGTCCAGATTCCATCCAAATAGCCATCTACGTAATTGCCTTTAATGATTGTTTTGGTTTTGATTTTTGTATAAGAGGATGTATCAAATTGGGTATAGACCCATGGTCCATTTTTCAGGTTTGAACGATAGATACCGAATATGAGATAGTTTTTGGAACGGAATTCAAATTTCCCATCATATATTCTTTCTAAATTATCGTTTTCGTAATAGCTATAAATGGCCTTACCATTATCAAGTAAATAAGGCCCGTTATATTGGTGCAATACTTGCCCATATATTATAGACGTATAAAGAATATTTAATAGGAGGAGAAGATGATTCTTCATTGGTGTTTGAATTTTTGCTTAACGATTTTTCTTATAACTGATTTCAATATTGCAAAACTAATCTTTAGCATTCCTTTAATACTTATTTTATCCCTATTTAAACAAGCCAAAAGCAATTCTCCAATATCAATAAAGCCACTATTAATTGGTATTTCACTTGAACTAATTGGATCATATGTTCCACCAACATTATTTTTCCGTCTTCTTATTGATTCCACACCGTTATCCCATGAGGCTTGGCCAAATTCGATTGAATGCTCACTATTAATTATGATGGTTTCTGAGTGCCGTACATTCATTGCTAAAATTTTATCTGAGTCAAAAGTAAAATAAAAGCTTCACATATAGGATATAACTCTTCTCGGCTCAGCCATCCGTGTTTTAAATTATGAAGCTCGACTTGGTTATAGCGGTCATTCTTGAAATTATTTCGGTTTTCGTCCAGCGCTCGAACTACAGGTGGTACTCCCTACATGTTATCCTCACCACTTTGCCGGGAGGTATAAATTTTTTACTTTCGTAATATAACTAAAATCATTCGTCATAATATACTCCTGCTGTACTGTTAATAGGTTTTTGAGCTCCACACCAAATAAAATTAAAAAGATTACGCTGTGCCGCTGCCACATGAGCATTATTTATAAT
>CAIXBT010000388.1 GCA_903917755.1 uncultured Bacteroidota bacterium | reverse complement strand
TCGATGAATTTCCCGGACTCTGTGATCAGAAAAGCTTTGTCACTATATGGAAGCGAAGATGAAATGTCATGGGTGGATATGATGATGACCTTATTTTGTTCGCTGGCTAGTTTTTTGATCGTTTCAAGTAGCTCTGCTTTATTCTTATAATCGAGAAATGCCGTCGGTTCATCCATTATTATCACAGGCGTATCCTGCGCCAATGCTTTTGCGATCAGTGTTTTTTGTTTTTCTCCATCGCTGATCTGATGGACTTTTTTGTCTGCCAGATGTGTGAGTCCGAGTGTATTTAATGCCTGATTTATCTTCTCCTTATCTCTATCGGTGATCGAGCCAAGCCAGTTAGTATATGGATACCTGCCTAGTGTCACAAATTCCCGTACGCTGATGAAAGCATCAAAATCTCTGCCGGTGAAAACACCGCTGATGAGTTTTGCCCTTTCGTTCGGGGCCATTTCGAAAATATTTTTTTTGCCATAAGAGATCACACCACTGATCGGTTCGATCAATCCGCATAGGGTCTTAAGTAAAGTAGATTTGCCGATACCATTCACGCCGAGCAGAATGATAAGTTCACCTGTGGTGCACTCGAAGTTGATACCCGCGATGAGTTTAGTCTTTTCATAACCTATGGTCAGGTCTTTGGCTTGCAGCATCTTCATTTATTTAAAAAGCAGTCTTTGTCCTTTGGTCGACTCATCAAATGCCCCATTCTTATAAACCTGATTTCCGTTCACGAATGTATGATGAACCTTTCCTGTAAATTCATAGCCCTCGAGTGGCGACCAGGCACATTTGTACAGTATATTTTGAGGTGTTACTTTCCATTGGGTTTTAGTATCAAAGAGTACCATGTCTGCATGGTAGCCTTCGCGCAGATAGCCTCTCTCATGCACTCCGAAACAATCTGCAGGAGCATGGCACATTTTTTCTATGATCTTTTCGAGACTGATTTTTTTCTGATGATATAGCTCCAGCATGATATTCAGAGAGTGCTGTAATAGTGGCAATCCCGCCGGTGCGCTGGTATATGGTTTAGCTTTTTCTTCTGCAGTATGTGGCGCATGGTCTGTAGCTATGATGTCGATACTATTGTCGAGCAAGCCCGCCAGTATGGCCTCTTTGTTTCCTTTTGCTTTGATGGCAGGATTGCATTTGATCTTATTGCCGAGTCGCTCATAATCATCTGCGTCAAACCATAGATGATGCACACAGGCCTCAGCAGTGATCCTTTTTTCTTTTAGTGGCTTTGTGTTTTCAAACAGCTCCACTTCTTTGGCTGTGGAAATATGAAGGATATGCAGGCGCGTGTTGTGTCTTTTAGCCAGGCCGAGAGCGAATGAAGACGACTTATAACATGCTTCCTCATTGCGGATGACAGGGTGGTAGGAGGCGTCGAGTTTATCGCCATATTTTCCTATATAGTATTCGTTATTCTGTTTGATCGTAGCTTCATCTTCGCAGTGTGTGGCTATCAGCAGCGTAGACTCTGCAAATACCTGCTCAAGAATAGATGGATTGTCTACCAGCATATTGCCGGTACTGCTGCCCATGAATATTTTCAGCCCTGCTATGTCCCTTTTCTCTTTTTGCGATTGAGACCGAACTTCTTGTATGACATCGTCAAAATTAGTATTCGACACACCCATATAAAAGGAATAATTGGCCAAAGATGTCAACCGGCCTATTTCATATTTGGCTTCCAGCAGATCTTTGGATAGGGCAGGAGGGTTGGTGTTTGGCATTTCCATAAAAGATGTCACACCACCAGCGATACATGCTTTTGCTTCACTATATATGGTGGCCTTATGAGTGATCCCGGGCTCACGAAAGTGCACCTGGTCATCTATGATGCCGGGCATGAGATATTGTCCTCCGGCATCTATCTCATTCACTTTGTAGATTACATCTATATTCGGGTCTATACGTTCTATGTGGCCTTTGCGTATGAGGACATCAGAGGTGAATATCTTTCCTTCATTGATGAGCTGCGCATTTTTTATGACATGATCCTGCATGGCGGTTATTTACTTTGCAAATTTACTTTTCTATGTCTGATTTCGCAGAGCGGGATATCATTTGATCAGTTTGGTCGATATCGCATTGACATCATTGGCTGGTTCATTGCGACCTAGCCAGAACATACTGCCTTCTATCTCACCGTGTTTGATCTTTGCATTTTTAAATTGAAGAAAAACCACGTCCATATCCATAGTGAGCCAGCCTTTGCGCCGTGACGAAAATTTAGACTGCTCCGGTACTGCAGAAAACATCTTCATGCCTTCTTCCCACTCTACGAATGACTGCTCTATGTCATAGCTATAGGTTCCCTCGATAGGTTTGTATTCATGCGGTTGAATGTTATTGTCAAATTCGACCAGCCAGTGGGCTTTATTCAATGTGAAACCAAAAGACTGAATGCCTACCAGAGATGTATTGAAGGCTCCTGAAGATGCCCCCTGTATGATACGTGTTTCATTGAGCGCACCGTTAATGATCTTTTTGTCCCATGTATAACTTCTGTTTGAGAAATCCTGATTCTCAAAGATATTTTGCTTGTCGGCACATACCGTCAGATAATGAATAGTAATGCTATAGCCTGTTTTATTATTGAAAGTCTCACACTCCAGCGACTGGCAATTATCTACCATAGATATCTTGATGAGTAGTCTTATTTTTCGTTGTTCGGGCAGGACCTCGGGTTTTTCGATACTCACGTTGAACATCTGTAGTTTGTCGGCCTTAGCCAGAGATTTGATGTCAAAACCATTGATCACTGCGGTCATGAATGCAGTGGTCTTGACATCATCAGGCAGTGGTATCATGACCTCATTGGTAGATTCCAGCAGTTCACCTTCCATACCGAAAAGTTCACAACCCTCACTCCCCTGATAGAACCAGACATCAGGAGATTCGACTATGCTGTAATAAGAATTATAAAATGTACTGTCGGCACCCTTGCCCGTAGCACTGGTATGTACTGAATAAAAATCATTACCTTTTTTCTCTACATAGTCGCCCATCCTGTTGCAGCGATGATTATAGGTCCAGCTGTGACGCAGGCCACGCCAAACACAGGCCCGGTGGCTCCAGTCATCAGTTTGGGCTGAGACCGAACCCATGCAGAGGGTCAATATTAAAGTTGTCACGATTCTGTTCATGTATGCAAAGTAGCAGAAAATGTCCGGATTGAGGATTTTCGTTTAGATGATTTCTCTAGTCTCTGATATTGATCTCTACTCTTCTGTTTTTAGCTCTTCCCTCAGGAGATTTATTGTCAGCCAATGGCTTGAAAGGACCATAACCGAGAGCAGTCAATCTGGAAGTGAGAATGCCATGCTTGACAAGGTAATTCACCACAGTAGCAGCTCTTTTGTTAGAGAGTGTGACATTGTTGTTATCTCCACCCACGTTATCTGTATGTCCTTCGATAGATACTTTCAGAAAATCATATTGTGACAGGATTGCTGCTACTGAATCAAGATCTTTCAGCGACTCATCTTTGAGAATATCTTTGCCTGTTTCAAAGAAAATATTTTTAGCCGCGAAGCTTAGTTTTTTCTGCACCTCTACTCTTTCTGTCACATCCAGCGCAGGAATGGGGCATCCATGATTCTCAGCTACACCAAATACGTTGGGGCATTTATCATCCTTATCCAATATCCCGTCGCCATCTGTGTCCGGGCAGCCTTTATATTTCGCCGGTCCCCAGGCATCAGGGCATTCATCATCCTTGTCTGCTATTTCATCGCCATCACGATCAGGGCAGCCCATGGTCGCAGCAGGACCTTTTTCAGTCGGGCATTTATCATCCTTATCGGGTATTCCATCACCATCCTTATCCGGGCAGCCCTTTGTTTCGATACTTCCTTTTTCAGTCGGGCAGGCATCTTCAGGATCAGGTATCCCGTCACCATCTGTGTCCGGGCAGCCTTGATATTGCGGCAGTCCCGCTACGGTAGGGCATTTGTCATCCTTGTCTATGATACCGTCACCATCTGTATCCGGACAGCCTCCCAGTTCTTCTTTGCCGGGGTCATTGGGGCATTTATCTTCTGCATCAGGTATGCCATCACCATCACTATCTTTGCCTTTGCCCAGTCTCACTGCTATGCCGAAAGAATGATGCATAAAACTAGGACGCGGATCTGCACTTCCGTCTGCCGGTTGTTTGTGCGGCAGATAGTTGAACTGTGTCTGTGCGAAAAAACCAAAATTCTTTGTGACCCAGAGATTGAGACCCGCACCTGCATTGATGCTGCCCTTTACATCTCCCCATTTGCTCAGTCCTCCGCCCACGAGTATGTAGGGATCGAACCAGCTTTTCTCTTTGAGTATATAACCATTCGCAAAGCTATACTTGATATCGATACCCCATTGCAGAAAGAACTTCGTATCCATACTATCGCTGCGTTTTGCATTGCCCAGAGATAGCTGCCAGCCCCATGAGAGACCCTTGCCCACGTAATTGAAAACCTTGAGCTGTGAGATAGCAGGTGTCACACTCCAGTTCTTGTAATAATTGGAAGGCGCATCGACGAAAGACATATTGGCACCGCTCGTACCAAGTCCGATCAGGACCCTGTTTTGGCTGTTTTGGGCAGTTGAGGTTAGCGCAAAGCACATCAGGACGATGCTTAGATGCGTATAGATAAATTTCATATTGAAAGTCTTGGTTCAGATAAAATTAATCTAATTTGAGAAATGCAGGTTATTTTTATTCACATTCAGGATCATTGCGGGTATTGACTTTCTCCGCCACGATCACCTGTCTGGGACTCTGTGAAGCAACAAAGGGTTCTAATTCGTAGTTGCCGAAAATATGCCTGATGGTCAGACCTGCACTTTTGAATAGTTTCAGAAATTGTTCGGGTTTTATCATTTTGAGTTGCTCCTCATAATGCTGATTTTGGCCATCGGCCAGAAACTCGATCTCTTTTTTGATGAAACCGCCTTCGAGTCTTTTCTTAATATGAAACTGGACATTTCCCCTATTGATAATGTCACGGGGCTTCATCGTTTTGATGATAAATTCAGGATTCATGAAGTCCATGACTAGGGTGCCACCGGCTTTTAGGTCATCCGCCATAGCACAGATCGATTTTTGATCATCATCTTCATTTTCAAAATACCCGAAACTGCTAAATAGGTTGACTACCATGTCGTAATGCTCCGGTTTATAGACCTTACGCATATCCCAAACCTCAAAATCGAGATTCTCGATTGGTTCCTGTTTCGCCTCTTCGATACTATGGCAGGACAGGTCGATACCGGTGGTTTGATAGCCTAGTTTTGCGAGATACCTACTGTGGCGACCTTTGCCGCAGGCTATATCGAGCACTTTTGTATTTTGAGGCAATTTTAGAAACCGAACGAGGTTCGAAATAAAATTTTGAGCCTCTTCATCATTCCTGTTA
>CAIXBT010000387.1 GCA_903917755.1 uncultured Bacteroidota bacterium | reverse complement strand
TAAATAATTATGAATACCTATTCGGCCCTGACTCTTTTTATCTTCCTAAAACCTTAATAAAAACGGGAGATGGTGCGGGAACAATTCCCGATGGTTTCGCAGTAGATCTTGGAGCGCGAAAATGGTATGTAGTTGAAGCCGAGTTAGGTCATCATGATGTTTGGAATCATATTGCTAAGCAAGTTTCAAAGCAAATTGTTGCGGCCCTACAGCTATTAACCAAACAGAAACTAGAGGATATATCCACTCAATTATATGAATCCGATGAATACACGAGAGAAAAATTCACAAATTTAGGAATCAAGTCTATAGATGTCAGAAAAGTGGTAAGGGATATTTTACAAGAGGATCCCATAATTGGCATTCCAATCGATTTCATACCCAATGATTTGAAAGATTGGGCTAGACAGCAAAGACACAAAGTGAAACTTTGGATTATAAGCAAGTTCGTTGAACTAAACAAGAATTCAAATATCATTTATGACTTCCCCGAGGAATTTAAACCAGCTCTTGATACAGAGGAAGAGAGTAGACCTCAGCAGCTCAATACGGATATAGCGCAGTATGATGTTGAAGTAAGCGATTTGGTTTCAGCAAATCTTTTGACGCAATCTGACAAATTGTTTATGACATATAAACCAAGAAATGGTCTGCAAAAAAAGTACGAAGCTATAATATTGGATGATGGTTCACTTGAGCTACTAGGGCAGACTTTTAGTAGTCCTAGTTATGCTGCACTGGCAGGTATTCAGGATGCAGGAAGTGACAGGAAAACTGTTAATGGCTGGACATCATGGAAAACAGATGACGGGCGTACTATTGCAGAACTTAGAGATAGATTACTTAATACACCCTCAAGTCCGAGCATCTAGCTCTCTAAGATAGTTAAACTTTCCCTTCCTCGTGGTACGGTCACAAGACCAACCACAGGTAAAAGCTTATCTTAGAGAGTTGATCCTGACTCATTTTTTGTTATCAATGCTATCGGAATATCCTATGCAAAACATTGCCTTTTTGATTTCCTAATTGATTTTCGAACGTCCGATTTTATTGATATTTTATTCTTAATAGAATTTATACTGTACTGTATATCAAGATACGTCAGGGCCCCTTTTTTTTATTACTTAGCAAAACAATTCTAAAATCAACACCATTTCCCTCTTCAACGATGATTATTTTGTCTTGATATTTTTTTGTGTAAATAAGTTTATTTTGCTAATTTTGCATTAACAACTCAAAACGTTCTTTGAATTCGCCTTTGATACCTCATGCACGATTTGCTGAATCAGTATCGGATCATTCTTTACGCTACATGAATTTTAACCATGATATTAAACGCCTATTTCCTGTTTAAAATCCACCCACCCATTGTGTCACCGCCTTGCTGAGCGATCCCTGCATGGTCTTGATGTTGGCAGCGGTCAGTGTGTCGCTCTCCGTCACGGTCTCTTTGGCCAGTCCGTCAGCGCTCTTATGCAGTTCATCTCCAGTGGTGGTCCTGTTGTGCATAGATTCGTGAAATATGATATTGGCCAGAAAATCCGTGACATCAGAATTGCCATTGATGATATCCATATATACTTCAGATGCAGCCTGCTTTTTGTCGTTGGTGAAGCAGGTCTCTCCCGCATCGCCATCATTGTGCTGCAGGGCAGAGTTCCAATTGATCAATACCGAATTGGAAAAGTCTGAAACTATATAGCAGAGTATGTCGCTCGTGCTTATCGAGGGAGCCTTAGTGACTTCCACTACGCCGCCGAAGCTCACTCCGGTGCCGCTCACTACACGGTTATAATAGCCGTTGAGTATGGCGATCACGCTGGCCATGGTGTTTGAAGATACGCCTGCTAAATTTCCGAGATATACTTTCATGTTTTTTATTTAAAGATCTTTGAAATTGAGTGATTGATTTAATCCATATCGAAGGTAATCGAAATCCTAAGGCAGAGGATGTTTTCGACCACAACCTAATTGGCAGGGCATACAAAGTAGCAGGACTTTAGTGCAGAGGTGATGGCGATCTCGACCTTTTCGCCCAGTTGGCTTTTCATTACGAATGAGAGTTCATAATACTTGTCATCGATACTGATGTCTACGACTGTCCATACTTTGCCGGGGGTGATGGAAACGGGCTTGGCGGTTACAATATCCTTTTCGGGCTCGCTCTCCGTAGACCAGCGTTTCCCTTGAGTAGTGAATTTTCTGCCAATGTATCTCTTTTTGCATTTCGTGTAGTAGCCCACTACCGTAAAAGGGAATGCCTCTTCTACGCTTCCTCCATTGTATAGATAATAGCAGGTGTCAGAGCTTTGTTTCTCCACCAGTTTCAAAAAGAAATTTTTGCCGTAGAGAGAGGGGTTTTCTTCAGCTTTAGGATGCCGGGTCACAGTGAGCACGGTAAAATATCGACCCTGCATGGAGTCATAAGAGGCGTTGAAACTATTACAACATTTGTAAACGTTCTTTTCATAATTTCTGAAGTCATCGTCGGTGCCGTTATAGAAACCATCATAGCCGTATTGTTGCGAGCCATCAGGTTTCGGTCTCAGATAGAACTCCTGACCGATGTAGGCATAGACACTCATACCGATATAGTTTTTCAGACTGTCATACTTCAGTTTGGTAGGGATATCTTCCAGCTTTTTTGACTTGATGGTTTGTATCTGAGCAAATGCAAAACAACAGAGCAGCAGTATGGATGTGGTAGAGAATATTTTTTTCATTTAATTAGCTTCGATCAAAACTAAGAATTTTATATTTGAAAGAATGGAAGCGGATCAACCTGTCAGAAAAAAGACCTATTACAAGACTGTATCATTGATCCTGTTTGTCCCCTTCTATCTATCAGGAATGGGCTGTGCAAATTATTGGGAAGGATATATTCGCGCGCATGTCACCAGCCAATTAATATGGATCACAATTTTGGCAGGGCTATTTCATATCGGAGATAAGAAAGGGGAATGAAATGTTATCTTTGGGCATAGGGTTTCCAATACAATAAAACAAGAAGATGAATAAAACGATATTAATAGTTTCGGGTCTCGTATTGTCATTTTGCGGTGGCTACTTTCTCAATAGCTTTATTAGCAAAAAAACTGACTGCAAGATGGTAGCAGATCGATCGATCGACAGCACTCGATCGAAGAAAGTGATAGGTGTCGGCGGGATCTTCTTCAAGTGCAAAGAACCTAAAAAGGTCAAAGAATGGTATAAGACACATTTGGGTTTAAATACCGATCAGTATGGTGCGCTATTTAAGTGGCAGGAAGGAAATAGAACAGGTACGCTGCAGTGGAGCACGTTCAGAGATAGTACGAAATACTTCGATCCATCCACGAAGGACTTTATGGTCAATTACAGAGTTGAGAATCTGCCTGAGCTGATCGAGCAACTGAAAACGGAAGGAGTGACGATCGTAGACACTATGGAGACCTATGAATACGGCAAATTTGTTCATATCATGGACATAGAGGGCAATAAGATCGAGCTCTATGAACCCAACTATGAGTATGGCAAAACGAAGAAATGATGGTTTTTTCTTTGTTTAAATACATTTAAAATAAAAACACTATGAAGGTGCCAAAACAGGTGAGGATGGGCATTATTTCTCGACAATAATCTATTTGCATTTCTAATTTTTATTTGATTATTTTTGCACAACAAATTTTAAAACAAAAATAAACCGCATTTGATACCAAATCAGCGCCCTTACGGGGGCAACAGGGGCAGGGCACCAAGACGTGAACTCGAACACCGCATCAACGAATTAATCAGAGTACCCGAAGTCCGTATAGTAGGCGAAAATATAGAGCCGGGCGTATATGCTACCCGCGAGGCTCTGGAGAGGGCTCAGGAGCTGGGAATGGACCTGGTAGAGATATCTCCGAATGCAGTCCCGCCAGTGTGCAGGATCACAGACTACAATAAGTTTCTGTACGAGAAGAAAAAGAAGGAAAAAGAGATCAAGGCTCACTCTAAGAAGGTTGAGATCAAAGAAATACGCTTCACTGCCAATACAGATGAGCATGACGTAGAGTTTAAAGCAAAACATGCCGAGAACTTTCTGCAGGACGGTAATAAGGTCAAGGCCACGTTGATGTTCCGTGGCCGTGCTATCGTCTTTAAGGAAAGAGGGGAATTGCTGTTACTTCAGTTTGCCAAGAGGCTCGAAGAAGTGGCATCTGTGGAGCAATTGCCTACACTCGAAGGAAAAAGAATGATGATGACCCTGACACCCAAGGGTAAGAAAAAGTAAAACATTAGTTTCTTAAAAATCACCAAGCTTTTTTTATATTTGCCGTCCGATTTTACTGTTTCCGTAGCTCAGCTGGTAGAGCAATTGACTCTTAATCAATGGGTCCGGAGTTCGATCCTCCGCGGGAACACTTGAAAATGAATGAGTTGTATGAGTTTAGTCTCTGCAACTCATTCGTGTTTTAGGCTATTATTTATCTTTTAGCTTGCAAATAGCTTGCAAATTTTCAGCCTGCTTGGATTAACCAACAATCCAATGGCAACATTTAAAGTCCTTTTAGACAAGAGGCGGCAATTACAAGATGGTACTTACCCACTTGCTGTAAGAATATTCAATGGCAGAAGCTTTAGAGACGTAAAGCTCAAGGTCAGAATTAAAGAAGATGAGTTTGATGAAAAAACCCAAAGAGCTATCAGGCATCCCAATAGGAAGGAGATTAATCAAAAGATTATCCAGACTCTTATTCAGCTTCAGGAAGCCACATTGAAGTTTGAACTGGCTGATGAATATACTACAGCCCAGAAAATAAAGACAGGGGTTGTTAAACCCAGTGTTAAACTTGATTTCATCCAATATGGCGAGAAGATAGCTAAAGAGATGCAAGATGTTGGCAGGTTAGGAAATGCAGCAGCATATAGAGCAGCCTTGTTAGCATTGAAAACCTATACAGGAAGAAGTACTTTTCAGTTTCAAGATGTCAATTATGAGTTGCTTGTAGCTTTTGAGAATAAAATGCTGACTGCGGGACTTAAGAAGAATTCTATTGCAGCATATCACAGATCAATTAGAGCTGTCTTTAATAGGGCTGTCAATGCTGACTTGGTTGATCTCAAGTACTATCCCTACAGGAAATATAAGATCAAGGGAGAGGGCACAGCAAAGCGAAATATCAGTAAGTCTGAAATCGCTGCTATTGATACATTAAATTTGAAACATGGCAGTTCAATATGGAATGCGAAAAACTACTTCATGTTATCTTTCAATCTTCGGGGTATGTCCTTTGCAGATATGGCCACAATAAAGCCATCTGATATTTCTAAAGGTAGGCTGATATACAAAAGGAAAAAGACTCACAAGGTCTATAATGTCAAATTAACATCCAAAGCAGCTGAGATATTTAGTTATTATCAGCAGCCGGGGCGCACATATGTTTTGCCTATTATAAGGGCTGATATAACTCCTAATTCTGAAAGAGAGAGGGTTTATATACAACAAGCCATTAAGAACTGTACAGGCAGGGTAAATAATTTAATCAAAGCTTAATCAATCCCGACTATGGCCAAGTTTAATTTTGATTTTGACAGCACGATATACCTGATCACCAAATACGCGATCAGGATTTTGATTTTCGCAATGACGGTCGCGTTATTATTT
>CAIXBT010000386.1 GCA_903917755.1 uncultured Bacteroidota bacterium | reverse complement strand
CTCAACCATCAGCAGTTTACAATAGAACTAAAGGTGGTAAATCCGACCTTGCAGGACCTCAAACTGACACGAAAGAAAACGGTTTACTCCTATTAGCGGTTTCACAGGAACCTTGCCCTCAGATCAGGTGTCGGCACCATACAGATGTCTCGCTTCCCGAATAGCCCATACCGTGACCGGGCAATGATATTGTAGATAAGATCCCTCAAAGGGCGAGGTATGAGGATGAATACATGAATCAACCTCCAAAATCCACCAATATCTATTAACACTCTCAAGGCAGCTGTAGACCGGTCAAAAACCTGCCCATCCCGTATATAAATGAAAGTGTCAAACTCAGTAGTGGGGCGTTTAAAACTCTGGAGTACCTGCTGTCCGGCAACTGACTGAAGTGATGCAAAGAAAAACAGTGCCGCCGGATCATGAGCAATGATAAATTGGACAGATCCGTTGCAAAGATTGCAGACACCATCAAATAAAACGAGTCTGGAAGGAAGTTTATCCATCATATTATATCAAACTAGCAACTTATAACAGTTTGAGATTTTTATTTACCAATCAAATGAATATTTTTGGTTAAAATTAAGTACTAGTGAACAACCAAACTAAGGTCGGCCTCTTTTCATTAATTACCATTATAATATTCATTTTTGGTTTTTATTTCCTCAAAGGAGTAAATCTCTTTACGACCAAAAGTAAATATTATGCTGTCTTTGACAATATCGACGGTATCTATAAGTCTAACCCTGTGGTCGTAAACGGCCACAAGATAGGCAGTGTGAATGACGAATCATTTGACATCAACACCGGAAAGGTGGTAGTAGAGATGGTAGTAGACAATAGTTTTGTGTTATATGACAGCTGTTTGGCTTCTGTGACATCAACGGATCTGGTGGGTAGCAAGGAGATCAGCATTCGTTATAAACTTTCACCCAGAGTTTTGAAAAGCGGAGATACTATGGGGTCAATGCTGATGCCTGACATGATGGGTAAACTCAACGCTGCTATAGATCCCCTGAAAGACAATATCACAAAAACCCTTAAGAATCTGGACTCTGTGCTTCATGGTATCAGCGGCGCACTGGGCAAAGAAGATCCGACCAGCACCATTCATAAACTCAATGCCGCTCTGGACAATATCCACTCCATAACCGAGAATCTCAATACAACACTCAAAAAAGGAACATTAGATAAGACTCTCAGCAATCTTGAATCCATAACCGGCAATCTTCAAAAGAATAATGATGGTATCCAGAGAATACTGCACAATGTAGCTGACCTGACTGATACGCTGAAAGCAGCTGACCTCGCTACGACCGTAAGCAAAGCAAGAATGGCGCTCAGTAGTATAGATACTCTCCTCTATAATATCAATAATGGAGATGGTACAGTATCAAGCCTGATCAAAGACAAGAAGATATATAATGACCTGGATAGTGCCGTATTGAGCCTTAATGGGCTGCTCTCGGACGTCAAGAGCAACCCATTCAGATATGTGAATGTGTCTTTCTTTGGTGGCAAGAAACGTGACGATAAATACATGGCAAAACAGGCTAAGAAGAAGGCGCAACAAAAACCTGCGCAATAGAATAAATAGCCTTTATCTTCGTTTAGCTATCTTATCCCTTTATTTTGAAAAAGGCAACTCACATATACATTATTATCATTCTCTCACTCTTCGCCTCATTATGTTCGCCTCTGCATGCCCAGCAGCCTAATGAAGAGCCACAAACCGATCAGGAAACCAAAGAGGTGGAGATCGTCAACTCGGATATACTCCACTTTGAAGAAAAGGATGGTAAGAAACTGACCAAACTAAAAGGCAATGTACAGCTCAAGCAGGATCAGATGCTGATGTTTTGTGATAGTGCAAGTTTGGACAGAGATGACAACAAAATGGAAGCCTGGGGCCATGTGCACATTCAGAATGATACGGTCAATGCCTATTCAGACTATTTGAATTATGATAGCAAGATCAAACTGCTGATCCTCCGGAAAAACGCATGGCTAACAGATGGTAAGGCCAAGATAGTATCTGATGAGATATTCTATAAGACCAAAGGCAAAGAGGCCTATTACCTGACAGGAGGGAAGGTCTATCGGGCCAAATCACTTATTGTAAGTCAGTTTGCCCATTATTATACCAAGACGGCAGATGTGTTTTTTAATAAGAATGTAGACATCACCGACCCTGACTATCATCTCACGTCCGACACCCTTAAATATGCCGTCAATACGGATATTGCAACATTCTATGGAAACACAGTGATCTATAATAAAGCAAGTCACATACTCTGCAACAATGGCTGGTTTGATACCAAGCAAAGTATTGCCTCATTCGGAGCTGATACTAAGGTATTGGACGGAACGCAGATACTTACATCAGACAGCCTGTATTATGAACGCAAAGATGGCTATGGCCGTTCATACAAAAACTTTCATTGGCGAGATACAACGATGGATTTTGAGCTTTTGGGCAAACAGGGAGAGTATTTCGATGAGCAGCAGAAGGTCAAAGCCTATGATAAGGCTTTTATGATCAATAAAATGGAGAAGGACTCTTTATTCATGACCGCCGATACACTCCGCTCACAGCACACCTCTGCGACTGACACTACGCGTATCTTTCTGGCATACCACCACATGAAAATGTATTCGCATCAGATGCAGGGAGCCTGCGATTCTATGAAATATTCGTTTGCTGATTCTACTTTCAGGATGTATTACAAACCCATCCTATGGGCCGATACCACACAGATGACCGCTGATACGATACTCCTGACGGTAAAGAATAAAAAGGCTGATAAAATGTTTTTGTACAATGCAGGTTTCATCATCATGCCATCATCGAAGAAGGAAATCTTTGATCAGATAAAAGGTAAAAACATCTATGGCTATTTTAATAACAATCAGTTGGAGCGAATGTTTGTAGAAGGAAATGCTGAGAGTCTTTACTTCGGCAAAAATGAAAAGAACAAATATATCGGTGCCAATAAGGCCCTTTGTGTGAGTATGTGGATCTATTTTAAAGACAAAAAAGTAAAGAGCGTTACCTTCATCAATAAACCTGATGCAGTCTTCACTCCTATCAAAATGCTAGCGGATTCAGACAAGCATCTCAAGAACTTTGACTGGCAGATCAAAAGACAACCGAAGTCTCGTGCAGAGATAATGGGATTGGAACCCTAAGTTCGTTGTGAAATCAATCATCTCCGATTCTGCACTTATTTTTTACAAAACCATGACACTAGAACACATCATATCTTATTACATTAGTATGGTCTATGAAAAAATTCACCATATATCAATGTATCCCATCTTACAAACCTGCTGCTACAGCCAGGATCATTCAGTCCATATTGCCATTTGATTGCAAGATACTTTTGGATATAGAAGATAGTATACAGGATATACAGTTTCCGGCATTCACTTCACAGCTCAAGGCTCGAGCAAGAGAATATCTTATAGAAATCATACAAGCTATACCAGGACAAAAATTCTGTGTGAGAATAAATTCATTATCAGGCTCCGAATATGGCTTTGATAAGGAATTAATTCATACGATATCTAATCGCATTGAATCTGTTTTCCTGCCAAAGATAGAAACCGTGTCAGAACTTGATCGCTTTTATAATGATTTCGGAGATCGCTTCAAACTCAATCTGATAATAGAAACTCAAAGGGGAATAAGCAATCTGGACCAGATACTTCAATCAACACATAAAAGCAGGATCGAACATATCTTCTTTGGCAATTATGATTTTCACCTTGATACAAAGACCTATCCTATCAAAGAGCAAAGAAGTCCCCAATATTGGGATGTGGTGAGGCCTATCATAGCAAAAGCAGAGGCAAATGGGATCAATTTCGGAAATAGCCCTTACGTTAATATTGAAGACAGCTACAGTCTTGCATTTTCATTGGAGCAACTGATGCAACTATGCTCAAGGCCCTTTGCAGTGATGTCTCTGCATAAGACCCAAACGCAATTATTATTTTGAGCACAGACAAAAATTGATTGTCAAATCAGTACAGCCGGAACAGGAATACATCAGCCACACACTTGATACATTTCACAAACAAAAACTCAAAGGCAGGAGTTTTGCGGTGAATAACAGGCGAATAATTACACCTCAGGAATACTTACTATTACTCGAACTGGAACATGGATAAACTTAACATCGGATTCATAGGTGGCTGTATAAATAATCAGGTGGGCATGGCTCGACAGGATCTGTACCACTCACAGCTGGCTATAGCCTTGTCTCAATTTCAAGCAAATTTGAAGTATCAGATCTCGCTGGCCACCTATCTATCATACGATCAACTCTATACTCAGACACAAAAACTCATCACTAAGAAGAACCCAAACATTCTCTTTCTCTTTATCCGCCCTTTCCCGCTTATGCCATTGCAAAAGATGATGATCAAATATGATAAACCGAACCAAAAAACAGGATGGGCATTTCACCCCGGTTTATTTTCACGAAAAATGGAATGGGATAATAAGTTCACCGCCTTTCAGTCAGACAATGGCTATAGTTATGTAAAAAGAAATCGATTTGAGCTCAGAGACCTGAACCTGCTGGCAGGTATGGCAATGGGCCTGCATCACTGGTCTTTCAGATATATCAATACGCAATTAGAGTTGGTCAGATATCTTTGCATGAAGGAAAATATAACACTCATCATCGTTTCACCACCCCAAAACCCAGAGTCAATAGTGGGTGATAATATCTGTCACCGGGCCACAAGATCCATTGGTACTTATTGCAATGAAAAAGGTCTGAGATTCATAAATATCAATGAGCTTCCTCTTGAAATGTTTGAAAATGATATGCTTCACTTCAATGCTGATGGACACAAAACTTTAGCAGATTTGATTTACAACGAACTTCTCAATATCCCTATTAACGCTCAAAGGGCCAGCGTTTATTCAGATACGATTGCAAGCTGAATATCAGCACACCTGCTGCTATGACTGACACCGCTCCAAGCATCATCTGCCAGGAATTGGAGAAGAATATAAAAGCCCAAACAATGATACCAACTATAGCTGGAAGCGGATATAGCAGCATTCGATATGGAAACTTCTCTTGCTTCATTCGCTGATGATAGAGCATAATACCAATGCTCTGGCCTATGAACTGCACTAAAATCCGCATCACTATGATCGCATCGATGGCATCTTTCATCTTTAGCCTGAGGCTGAATACAAAAGCAAGCCCGCCCATCATGAGTAAAGAAACATAGGGGAAATTCTTGGTCGGATGCAGTCGTGCGAATATTTTAAAAAAATGCCCGTCAGCTGCTGCTGCATATGGCACTCTCGAATAGCCTAACATCACAGCAAATAACGACGAAATAGCGATAAACAAAATGAGAGCAGTGGCTACTTGAGCTGCAACAGGGCCATATAGTCGCTCAAAGAACAGACTGACAATAAATGGTGAATCCTTAGCCTCCTGCCAGGGAATAACTCCTACCACAGCAGTTTGCATAAGCAGATATAGCAAGGCTATTCCTGTGATGGAAATGAAAATACTTCCGGGAATATTTCGCTCCGGGTCTTTGATCTCTCCGCCCAGATGGCAGACATTATAATAACCCAAAAAAGAATAAACAGTTTTGGTGCTGGCATGACCAAGCCCCAAAAAGAAAAGTGGTGTCATGTCAAATGCCCCCTTTGGAAAAGTGAAAGCGAGTTCCGGATGAAAATGACTAAACCCGCTTACTATCAGCCACAGAATGGTTCCTATCACGATCATGCCCATGAAAACCGAGATCCGACCTATATCTGTGATCTTGCGATATAGCAAAAAAGTGATCAAGATGATCAATGTTCCGGATACAGCCTTTCGAGACATATCATCCAGTGCCGGGATCAGATAGGTCAGATATTGTGCGAATCCGATAGCGCCCGAGGCAACCACCAGAGGCGCCTGTATACAGGTCTGCCAGACATATAGAAAGGACAGCAAACGACCCCATTTCTCCCGGCCATATAGATTTTGCAAAAAAGAATAGCTCCCTCCGGCCTCAGGCCATTTGGCACCGAGTTCTGCCCATACGGAACCATCAGCATAGGACAGGATGGCACCCAACAGCCAGGCCAGAATACACTGAGGGCCATTCATAGCGCCTATTATGAACGGAATGGTGATAAAAGGCCCAATACCCACCATATCGATCATATTGATCGCCACCGCCTGTCGTAAACTGAGTCCTCGTATGAGTTTGGACATCGATTGTTTTAATTTTGATAAAAATAGAAAGGTTTGTCCTAAAATTGCGGTCTGAAATAAATGCCAGATGCAAAAGCTAAATATGGACGAATACCTCCATCCTACCAAATTTATTGATTCCGATTCACCCGAAGTGATAGCATATGCCCATAACCATGCCAATGCAACTATGAGCGACAGAGAAAAAGCTATAGCGATCTATCTGGCAGTACGTGATGATATAGCTTATGATCCATACCATATCATTTTAGATCCCTCTGCCATCTCAGGAAGCCTAACCCTACAAAGAAGATCCGGTTACTGCATAGAGAAGTCATTGCTACTGGCTGCATGCGGCAGAGCATGTGATATCCCCTCCAGATTGGGGTTTTCTATCGTTCAGAATCATCTTTCATCCAAAAAGTTCATACGCATGCTGCGTTCAGACAAATTTGTTTTTCATGGGTATAATGAATTCTGGCTTGACAATAAATGGGTAAAGTGTACACCTGCTTTTAATAAATCCCTTTGTGAAAAATTTGGTACCCAACCATTGGAGTTTGATGGTGTCCATGATTCGATCTTTCAGGAGTTTTCTCCTGATGGTAAAAACTACATGAAGTACATTCATGAGTATGGACAATTCAATGACCTGCCATACGAACTATTTGTCTCAGAAATAAAGAAACATTATCCGCACCTTTTTGATGAAAAAGGGATAATGCTGGAGCATTTCAATAATTAATTATCCTCTATGACTTATCAGGAATCAGTCCGGTATCTGTTAGAGCAATTGCCCATGTTTCAGCGCATCGGTGCGGCGGCATATCGTGCAGATCTTAGCAATATCACTGCACTCTGCCACATACTTGATGATCCGCAAAAAGAAACAAAGTTCATCCATGTAGCCGGGACTAACGGCAAAGGTTCAGTCACTCATATCATAGCTTCGATACTTCAGGCACAGGGATACAAAGTGGGTGTTTTTGCGTCACCACATTACCGGGACTATCGTGAGCGTATCAAGATAAACGGCAGACTGATCTCCAAACATTTTATAGCAAAGTTTGTATCCGAAAATCAAGAGAAGTTCAAATCGATCAATGCTTCATTTTTTGAGATCACCACGGCTATGGCCTTTGAGTACTTCAAAGAAAAAAAAGTCGACTATGCAGTGATGGAAGTGGGTATGGGCGGTAGATTAGACTCTACCAATATCATCACTCCCCTCCTATCTGTTATTACAAATATCAGTTTTGACCATACACAATTTCTGGGCGATACGCTTCCTAAGATAGCTGCGGAAAAGGCCGGTATCATTAAACCAAATATTCCGGTGGTGATAGGAGAAACGCATCCAAAGACAAAGAGCGTTTTCATTCAAACGGCTACTGACAGCGAATCACCGATTGTATTT
>CAIXBT010000385.1 GCA_903917755.1 uncultured Bacteroidota bacterium | reverse complement strand
TGGACATTCAAGTCTCAAACCTATAGTGCATCTTTTTGCAGCTATGTCTTGGGCTCTGTAACGGCATCCACAGAAGGTGCCACCCCTGCGGGTTCATTGGCTTTCTATTTCCCGGATACTGTTCCGGCACCCGGCACTTATACCGTGACAAATACATTTTCCTATCCTCTCACTATCGCACCGGGTCAGGTATTTGTTCAGTTGACAGATACCGCAGTCAACAACTTTTATACGATCAGTCCGAGTGTGATGAATGGCAATAACATACCATCTGTCACCGTGACCAAATCCAGCAAAGGGTTCGTCACTATCACTCTCCCTCCGGTGATGATGGTAAATGTCAATACTACATACCCGAACCTGCCTCCGGTGGGCTATCATACAGGTACAGACAGCTCGATGGTAGCTGGCACAATCATACAAACGCAATAATAGCATCTAAATAAGACCTTAGAAAAAAGGGATCAGCTCTAAAGGTTGGTCCCTTTTTTATTCCGGACTATCAGATAGTCATTGTATTTGCATCCCACCATTGTGCATTGACATGATGCCATATCCTAGCCCCAATGGTTAAATGTATACCAGTGAAGTGCACCAAATAAAAAATCCCTTTCCATACTTCTACGAAAAGGGATTCAATATTAATTCGGAAATAATCAGCTCTTAGGAGCCCACTTATTGTGGATATTAGTAAGAATGCGATTCCACCTGATCTTGTGGAGGAAGTCATCAGCTTTGTAGTTTATGCTCAACCATATGAACCAGGCCTTGCC
Source organism: uncultured Bacteroidota bacterium (assembly GCA_903917755.1). Taxonomy (GTDB): domain Bacteria; phylum Bacteroidota; class Bacteroidia; order Chitinophagales; family LD1; genus UBA1941. The sequence continues at coordinate 5,181 of CAIXBT010000385.1, read as the reverse complement.
AACGATATGATCTTCGGGCACGAAACCCCAGAAACGAGAATCGGCAGAGTTGCTTCTGTTGTCTCCCATCATCCAGTAGTAGTCCCTTTTGCACTGATATTCGGTAGTTTCTTTGCCATTGATCAGTATCTTTCCGTCTTTTTGCTCCAGTTTGTTGCCTTCATATATCTCGATGAGCCTTTTGTATTGGGAGAGCGTACTATCATTGAGTTGGAGCTTCATACCCTTTTGAGGAATGGTGATAGGACCAAAATTGTCAATGTTCCAATGATAATATTTAAAATCATTAGGGAAAACGTCAGCTACAGGTTCCATAGGATCCTTAGGCGCATATGTGAACTGTCTTATATCCTTTACCCACGAAAAGGTTTTAAACTTTTCTACCGCCTCTTTGGTCATTCGCAGGATCATAATATTATGATTGGCTGAAGGCGCAAAATTTCCGCCCATATCCTCCACATCATATTCACTTAGCTGCGCAGGAGTGACATTCAGACTATCCTGAATGGTGACCATATATGGCAGGTATATATTCTCGGGTTCGTATGCTTTTTTATCATTGATAAAAAGTACTCCATTCTTCAATTCAAGTTTATCTCCTGGCACCGCCACACATCTCTTGATATAGTTTTCTCTTTTATCTACAGGGCGTGCTTTGATCTCTGTGTGATATTCCTGTTTGACCATATCGATGGGGTTAGTGGTCTTATCGCCCATTTGTCTGAGTCTGTATTCAGCAGCACGCACCAGATTGTAGTAGGTCACATCCTGCATACTGAGCGCTACTGTATCTCCTGCCGGAAAGTTAAAGACCACCATATCATAGCGTTTCACTTTTTGTAATGCAGGAAGCTTCATATATGGCAGCTTGATCCATTCCAGATATGACTGAGTAGTAGAGTATGGAAGACTATGATGAAGCAATGGCAATGCGAGAGGAGTCTGTGGTATCCGTGCACCGTAATGAAACTTGCTGACGAAAAGAAAATCACCAACCAATAGAGTCTTTTCCATGGATGGAGTAGGTATCGTGTATGCCTCAAACACAAACATCCTGAGTAGATATGCTGCTACTAATGCGAATATCAGTGCATCCGCCCATTCACGAATAGTACCTTTTGGAGTAGGCTTCTGTCCGGGTTTGAGACCTGTCGGCGAAATGTATTTGATCTGCTCATTGAATCCAAACCATGGCCAGTAAAGCGGCGCAGCGAGAACTGCCAGCATGTGGTCTAGAAAACTGTTTCTCCCATGTGCCGTGGCCATTCTGGTGAGCTGTCCCGCCCAATAGAACAGATTCACGCCAGGTATAAATAACATTGCAGTCCACCATGTTGGTTTATCGATCAGTTTCTGCCATTCTGTCGAACAAAGTATAGGAACGAAAGCCTTCCAGCCCGGTATACCTCTCTTTTCAAATATCTTGTAGGCTCCGATGCGGATGCCAACTGCGTAGATCAGGACAATCAGGAAAAATATCATTAAGGTGATTCTTATTTTAGTTTACGAATAGATAGATAGTGTAAATATGGACAAACCATTTGAAAAATAAAGGCCCTGATCAGAATGAAAGCATATCCTTCATTTCAAATACCCCTTTGCGACCGGCCATCCAGCGAGCTGCCATTACGGCACCCTCCGCAAAGCCCCTGCGGGTTTTGGCTTGATGTATGACCTGAATCTCATCTACATCACTGCTATATGTCACTACGTGTGTGCCGGGCACATGAGGTTCACGTTTAGCAATAATTAACAAACTAGAGCCATTCTGTTTGACCTTGTCTGGGCTTGCCAAAACCCAGTTTGTTTTATGTTCCATCTGCTCCATTATCACCTCTGCTGCTCTGATGGCAGTGCCACTTGGTGCGTCTAGTTTCTCCATATGGTGAATCTCTTCAATGGAGACATTATACTGGGGCTGCGAATTCATGATTGATGCAAGCCTGCGATTGATCTCAAAAAAAATATTGACACCGATAGAAAAGTTAGGCGAATAAAATAACCCGCCATTCATTTCTCCACATGCTTTTTTTACCTCACCTAATCTGTCTAGCCAGGCCGTCGTTCCAACCACTACCGGCACCCCGGCAGAAAAACACAAATTAATATTACCAATGGCTGCATCGGGCCGTGTAAACTCAATGGCAACATCAGCTTTCTGAAGATTATCTTGAGTCAGTTCATGAAGGTTGTCCTCTCCTATCCTGAGCACTATTTCGTCACCCTTATTTTGATCTGTGATCACCTGCTCGATGGCCCTACCCATCTTTCCGTATCCTATCAGTGCGAATTTCATGCGACTAAAATAAGATTTTGCCGGCTGCTAATTATTAAAAAACTCAAAACCTTTACTGATCATCATCTGGTCAGCATCTTTATATACCTTTACAATATATTTGCCCGGAGAGTTAAATATGGCGGGTTGCCAGCTGGTCATCCAGTCTGCCTGCACATCCTGTATCACTGAATTGAGGTATATCTCATTGCCAAATCTATCTATCGTAAATAGTTTGTAAATTAACTTAGTCGTGCCGAATACATCGGCGCTCCTCAACATCATGAAAAGCTTGGCATGTGTACTATCAGGAGTGGTGATGAATTTTGTATTTTCAAACACACATTCCTGCGTTTGACTATTGACGAAAGTGCAAAAACCAAGATTGATTTGGCTGTGAGCCCAAAACCCCAAGAACATTGCTAAAAATAAAGTGCTGATCTTTTTCAAAATTTAAGTTTCCACTAAGATAGAATTAAATACGTCAGGATACATATGTTTGATACTTTTCGAATCATTTCGAATTCTGTATCTTTATAACACATCTTATACAATTCATTTTGGATCGTTTTGCACTTTTTGCCACACTTCTATTTATCAGCATACATACTTCCACCTGTCAGATCATACCGGAACAGGGAGCCAAATTGAACTATGTCCAGATTATGTTTGAGCATGAAAGAGTAAAAGATGCAGATGAATATATTGTGCAAGTGACCTCCGCAGTTGATGTTTCATTCGAACATCCTCTTTTTAGTTACACTGACTCTTCACTGGCTACCATGATAAGCCATTTTGAATTTGGAAAAAAATATTCCTGGAGATATACGGGCCTTCGTCATGGCAAACAACTGCAGTGGATCGGCCCATTCGATTTTGAGATATTGGATGACATTCACGTTCACAAAAAATCATATAGGGCAGATATCCTACTCAATGATCCAGCTAAAAATTCTGGTGGGCTGATCACTCTTGATATGGCCCATACTATAATAGACCGCGATGGAAATTTCATTTGGTTTTTGCCCTTAGATACAGGCGAAAACATAAAGAAAGAATTGAGAAGCATGCACAACAGGACGATCAATGACATTTCGGTAACAAAGAGTGGTACCGTCACATTAATTAACTCAGCCAGAGGCGAAGAAAGGGCTTTGAATGGAAAATTCATCTGGATATCACCCAAACAAATTCCCACCGGCAAAGATTCTGTATTTAACCGTTCCAGTTATAACTACCATCATTGTTTCAGGAAATTATCAAGCGGCAATTACATGATACTGGATAAAGAGATCATTTCAAAACCCGCCACAATGTTCGGAGCGATACACCCTTTATATAGGCATGTGCCGGGAGCAGACTCAAGCATAATATTGATAGCAAATGAAATGATCAAAGAGTTTGATAAAAAGGGAAATATGGTGTGGAAATGGAGTTCCGAAAATTATTTTGACAATAATGAACTAAAGAATGTCCTGAGAAAGAAACCAGATTCCGGTTTGCTCAACTCCGTTCCCGGTGGTCATCTTAATGCATTTGAAGTAGATGAAAAAAATGGATTCGTATATGCAGGGTTTAGAGCAGTAAGCAGAGTGATCAAAATCGATAAAGACTCAGGCAATGTGGTTCTTAGTTGGGGGCAAAGGGGAGAGCGTTTTTTCTCAAAACAACATGATATTACACTTCTCCATGATGGTACCTTAGCTGTATTTAATAATGATGCCGACAGCATAGATACTCATCAGGCCTCAAGTGTTATTATTTTCACACAGCCCTCTGTCAATGAAAGAAGTCAAACAGTCTGGAAATTTGACTGCAGATTAGATACAGGCTACTGCAATAGTTTTCGTGGAGGAAGTGTGGATGAATTGAAAAACGGTAATCTGCTAGTATGTATGGGGGCAATAAACAGAGTCTTTGAAGTGACCAGAAACAAAGAAATAGTTTGGAGTTCGACCATAGAAAGATATGATGAACATGAATTATCATGGCGACCACTCCCATTAGAGAGAGCACATTATACATCTTCATTGTACCCCTGCTACTTCACTATTGTGACAAACCACGATACACTGACTAAGACCACTCCTACATTTGAATTAAGGATTTTCAATGATGGTACTGAAGATGATTCTTACCAGATTGTTATTTCATCTTCCTCAGGTGCATATAATAAACAGTTCGATTCAAATAAAATACAAAGCAGAAGATCTCAACGTATTAAAATAAAACTATCCAATATTCATCTAAAAGGAGAAAAGGTAACCATATCGGTAAGATCAAATACAAATCCAGACCTTATCAGATCTATCACTGTTCCTTATTTAGACTTATAATTTTTTCTGCTTATTTCCGTTTGAATACGGCTCCATTACTACTTGTATTCATATACAATGATTATCCCACCAGCGCCAGCGCCACCAGAGGCTGATCCCGCATTATTAGCAATTGCCCCCCTCCAACAGATCCTTTTGAGCCCCTCCTGCCGTAAAAGAGGTTAAATCAGAGGAAATTTGAGATCCAGCTATTTAGATGGCATGAACATATGATTTTGGTCAGTGTCAGATGCAAAAGTTGACTTTTTTGCCCTACCTTTGTATTCAATTAGAGACATAATCGTTTTGTATGAAAAAGACACACATCATTATACTGGTTATCATGGCCTTGGCTGTAGGAGTGATCATCGCTATGGCTGGTGACTATACTACTTATTCGAATTTTACCCAGGCTCAGTCTAAACCTGATGTGACAGTGAAGGTGGTGGGATTTTTGGCGAAGGATAAGGAAGTATATTATGACCCGCAGAAGGATCCGAACTATTTTGCTTTTACAATGGCAGACAAAGAGGGAAATCTCCAAAAGGTTTGGTACAAAGGCTCTAAACCTCAGGATTTCGAACGCTCAGA
>CAIXBT010000384.1 GCA_903917755.1 uncultured Bacteroidota bacterium | reverse complement strand
GCCTGAGCGGGCCGGCGGGCAGCAGAAAATGTACTATCGAGATCTATGGAATAGCAGGCAAGAAAAGAAGAGAGCTGACCATAGATCAAAGTGAACTGCAACGAAAATAATATCTACTCTCATCGAACATGGCACTTTATATTCTATTACTTCCCTTACTGTATCTGCTGGCCTTTCTGCCCACGCGACTGCTATATATAGTAGCTACAGGTATAGCATGGATACTGGAATATGTGATGAAATATCGCAGGGAGGTCGTTTACTCCAATCTGCGAAATTCTTTTCCGAAAAAAAGTGAAGCAGAGATCAGGGCCATCGCACATCAGTTTTATGGTCATTTCGCAGATGTGATAGTCGAAAATATCAAGGCGACCTCTATCAGCAAAAAAGAACTGATGGCTCGTATCGATGTGCCCTGCGTGAAGGAAATATTTCAACCATACTGGGACCGGAAACAAAATGTGGTGATCGTGCTGGGGCACTGCGGGGCCTGGCAGTGGGCGGGACTGGTGGCACCATCGCTCATTCCGCAGCCGCTTTTCGCTTTTTACAATCCGCTCACGAACAAATATTTTGACAGCTTCATAAAAAGGACCCGCAGCCGATATGGCATGCATCTGGTCTCTATGAGAGATTACCTGAGGCATGTACGGGCGCGGTTCGATGATGTGTCTTCCCTGCATTTCTTTCTCTTCGATCAGGGACCGACCAATGTAAAACGAGCCTACTGGACCACTTTTCTCAATCAGGAGACAGGTTTTTATTATGGTCCGGCACATTTCGCGCAGGAACACAATTGTGCAGTACTATATGTAGCAGTGAAATATCGATCCAGAGGCCAATATCAGGCTACGATCACCACCATCACTGATGACCCCAACTCAATATCTGCAGGAGAGATCATAGAGCGGTCAGTCCGCCTGCTGGAGCAGCAGATACTGGAGCAGCCTGCCGACTGGCTGTGGTCACACCGGCGCTGGAAGCGGAAACGGATCGCAGAATAGCTGCCGATCAGCAATAGTTTTTATTTTCCAAAATAATCCCTATATTTGCATTCCTTAAAAATAGAAATAAGATGAAAGAAGGCATACACCCTACAGAATACAGAACAGTTGTGTTCAAAGATATATCTTGCGATAAGTCATTTTTGACCCGTTCAGCAGCACGCTCTAAAGAAATGGTCAAATGGGAAGATGGAAACGAATATCCATTGGTAAAGGTGGAGATCTCTAATGAGTCTCATCCATTCTTCACCGGCAAGACCAAATTTGTAGATACTGCAGGTCGTATCGACAAATTCAAGAAGAAATACGCTAAATAATTTACAATAGCTTAATATTCAAAGGCTCCGAATTTCGGGGCCTTTTTGTTTTTAGTAACATCAACCGGAATTTTAACAATATTATCTGACAATCGATCGACTCCGCTGCATCCTTTTAGTAGCAATGGATTCAGCATACTCAGGAGCTTCACGAAAATGATCGGAAACAATCAAATAACGATTGATTAACCTTTACTTAACATAGGATTTACATGTTTGCACTTTCTAATTAATATTGCATTGGCAATGAATTAACAAACAGAATCACATGCGAAAATTTTTACTTTCCCTCGTTTTAGGAAGTATTTATATCCTGCAAACTCAAGCACAAAACTCCGACTCCATTATACTGGCCAGACTAAATAGAATAGATCATGTTCTTAATATTTTACATGAGTTCCGAATTCAGGTATATATCCAGCCTGAATGGACCAAAGCTGATACAGCAGGAATAACAAGCTTTGCCGGAGGAAATTTCCCTACTAACGCTGACAACCGTTTCCTACTTCGTCGCGGACGTTTTAAACTATCATGGCAGCATGAGACAGTCAATAAGAAAGGAGACAGTATCAAAGTGGGGGAATTTGCATTTCAATTTGATGCATCTGAAAAGGGATTCAATCTCGTAAAAGATTTTTATGGCAGGATCATAGACCCCTGGACTGGTTGGGTCAGTTTGCAGGGTGGTATATTTCTGCGCCCCTTCGGTTATGAGTGTCCTGCGCCACCCGCTACTCATGAGTCACCGGAGTTTTCGCGGGTGACCCAAACCATCACTCCTAATGAAGATGAACTGGGCGAAGCGCTCATCGTCGAGTCACCGCGTAATTTCAAACCTCTTTATTTGCGATTCGATGCCTCGATGGTAAATGGTGAAGGGATAGGGCTGGGGCAAACCGGTACCTATCAGAGTCGCAAAGACTTTATCGGACGTCTGATCTTAGGAAAAACACTAACAGTCGGTCAAGCGAAATTCGGCATCAATGCCAGCGGATCCTACTACTACGGATCGGTATTGCAAACTACAAACAATGTGTATGAAGTACAAAATGTATCAGGCACCCCAGAATTTGTGAACGTAACAAAAGGCGCCGACACAGTACAAAAATTCAAGTCCTCCTATAAAAGAGAATACTTTGACGGTCACCTTCAGTTCAACTTTGATTGTAAAGTGAATGAGAAATTTTCTACTACCACTATGCTGCGCTGCGAGATAGTAGCCGGGCAGCAACCGGGATCTAGCAGCTCGTCGCAAGTACCCCTTGGAGCTACCAATGTGGCACCGGCGAGTGACCTGTATATTCGTAGGTTTATGGGAGAAATGTTTTATTTCACTCAAAGCTTCCATAATAAAGTAGGAAAGACAACTATCCACAACGATCTGACATTCAAATTGGATATATATGATCCTAATACACAGGTGGCGGGCGGGAGCATTATCAAAACGAATAATTTCAGTTCGACTGATGTAAAGTTCACCACATTGGGATTCGGATATACCTTCTGCCCGACCCCATATTTCAAACTGGTGATATGGTATGATCATGTAATGAATGAAAGTACAGGTCTGAGCGGCACGATCTATACTTCAAACTATACAAAGAACGATGTCCTCACCATCCGTACACAATTTATGATCGATACATGGTGGTTTGACAAGAAAAAAACCATTAATGACAACGTAATATCCAAATCATATTAAAGCTGAAAATTTCCTTTGCATAATCTGTAGTCAAAGGACAATAATTAAGCCTGTATTAGAGAAAACTAATTAACAATAGAGCACACTTAACATTTGCATAACATTGCATTTTTAGATTTGACCCATATAAATTCATTATGAAACTCGACAATCTTATTTCCTTCTTCATTCCAAGAGACAAAAAATTCTTTACCCTATTCGCCAAATCATCAGAGAATCTGGTAGCAATTTCAAAGAAATTCAATGAATTGCTCAATACCAGTGCACCGGACAAACGTATTGAACTGATAAAAACAATATCAGATCTGGAACATGTGGGTGACACTATCACACACGATATTTTCACAGAGCTGAGTACCAATTTCATCACACCTTTTGACCGTGAGGATATTCACTATCTGGCATCATCTCTGGATGATATTGTTGATTATATACATGGCTCTGCCAAAAGAATGCAGCTCTATAAGATAGAAGAATATACTCTCGAAATGATCCAACTGGCAGAGGTGATAGAAAAATCTGCGATAGAAGTGAATGCCGCAGTATCAGGTCTGAAAGGTATGAAGGACATAGTCCGTGTCAAGGAAGCCGTAGTACGTATCAACAGTCTCGAAAATCAGGCAGACGATATTTTTGATGGCGCCATCGCTTCACTGTTCATTCATGAAACAGATGCGATCAAGATCATCAAGGTAAAAGAAATACTTGCCAATATGGAAACGGCCACTGACAAATGCGAAGATGTAGCTAATGTGATAGAGACGATCATCGTCAAGAATTCGTAATTAATCTGAACGGTCTTTCAAAAAACGTGTAAATGGAATTATTAATATCAATTGTGGTTTTGGCAGTGATCTTTGACTTCATCAATGGATTTCATGACTCTGCCAATTCGATAGCCACGATCGTATCTACCAGAGTACTAACGCCGCTTCAGGCTGTGGTCTGGGCAGCATTCTTCAACTTTGTAGCTTTCTTTATTTTCAAAGATCATAAAGTAGCCGAAGCTATCGGCAAAGGAGTAGTAGACGCCAAAGTACTTAACCTTCTTGTAATAATAGGAGGACTTTCGGGTGCCATTCTATGGAACCTAATCACTTGGTGGTGGGGTATCCCCTCGAGTTCATCTCATGCACTGGTTGGCGGATTGGTAGGTGCGGCACTGCTCAAGGCCGGCACGGGTGCCATCATCACAGCCGGTATAACCAAGATCCTCATCTTTATTATCGTAGCACCGATATTGGGGATACTGACGGCTTTTACTATCGCTATCCTCGTACTGCATATTTGCAAAAATCTACCCAGTGCCAAAGTGGACAAATATTTCCGGCGCTTGCAGCTGGTATCTTCTGCCCTATTCTCCATCGGGCACGGAGGTAATGATGCACAAAAATCGATGGGTGTGATATGGATCGCTTTGATCATATTTTATTCGCAAACACCGATCTCCGGATTGTCTGAAAAATCAGCAGGACTTAGCTCTCAGCAAAGAGAAGTTTTTGACCAGATCAGTAAGGTCAAACAGGATAAACACTATCATGAATACCCGGATAATGCACAGTTGGCTTTGGCTAAAATAGATGACAAAGTACTGAGTGGCAAGATAGATCATCTCGACACACAAAGTCTGGCTGCACTTCCACTGGTAGATGTCACTAACAAGAAGCATTACACCGCACTTGATCTGGTGAAATTTGCTGCAAAGAATAAGCAAAAAAATGTGCTGGCTACAGCTTCTATGCAGACCTTTTATACAGATTTCATTAATACCAAATGCATTGAAAATGTAGGTATGCCTACATGGGCTGCTCTGTTTTGTTATTTCGCTATGGGTCTCGGCACCATGTTCGGTGGCTGGAGAATAGTAAAAACCATGGGACAAAAAGTAGCACAACTTAAACCATTTGAAGGGTTCTGTGCTGAGACAGGCGGGGCAGTCACACTCTTCGCCACAGAGGCTTTGGGTATCCCGACCAGTACCACACACACCATCACAGGTTGTATCATGGGTGCAGGAATGACCAAAAGGCTCAGTGCCGTGAGATGGGGTATAGCCGGCAATATCATTTTAGCCTGGATAGTCACTATACCTGCCGCAGCAGCCATGGGAGGTTTCACTTACTACATTCTTCAACTTTTCATTAAGGCCTGAGACACTTTTCTATCAGATTTTGATAGTACTTTTGCCAAGTATTATTAAAATTTCAAGGCTTCCTGATCGTTTTATTGGTTAAACATATATTTGCCTCCAATGAAGCTTCTTTTACAATATCTGGCGAAGTATAAAATACTCGTTTTTGCCTCTTTTGGTCTCGCGATCATCAATCAATGTTTCTCATTGCTTGACCCTGTCATATATGGCAAACTCATCAATCTGGTCATTCATTTCTCCAAACAATCGACAGACAATGAATTCATCAGAGCGGCAGGACTGCTGATCTTAGCCAATATAAGTGTGGCGATGGTCAGCCGTATAGCCAAAGCCTTTCAGGATTATACCACCAGCCTCGTCATACAGCGCTTTGGTGCAGATGTGTACACCGATGGATTGAAACACTCTCTACAGCTGCCTTACCAGGATTTTGAGGATAAGCAAAGCGGCTCAACACTTAACATTTTGCAACGTGTACGCACTGACTCCGAGAAATTCATTACCAGTTTCATAAATGTATTTTTCGTAGGCCTGGTTGGTATCGTTTTCGTCCTCATCGTTTCGATACAAATATATGGCTACATGTTTTTCATTTACTTTGGTGCCAGCACAACCTTATATCTCGTTATTAGTTATTTATCAAAAAAAATAAAGCTGGTACAAACACGCATCACCCGCGAAACCAACGTCCTGGCCGGTGCCACGACAGAAAGTTTGCGCAATGTGGAATTGATAAAGAGTCTTGGCCTTACCAATCAGGAGGTAAAACGTCTGAATCTTGCCACATTAAAAATTCTAAAACTCGAACTCGAAAAAGTACGTTCACTACGCAGTATCAACTTCGTACAGGGCACTTTGGTCAACTTCCTCAGACAGAGTATTCTCTTCATCCTGCTGTATCTTGCATTCAGAGACAAAATGAATATAGGTCAGGTAGCTACCCTGCAGATGTTCTCGTTCTTTATCTTCAACCCGCTTCAGGAGATGGGAAACGTGCTGCTCAGCTACCGTGAGGCGCAAGCTTCCCTGCATAATTTCGAAGGGATACTCGCGGCACCGCTCGAGGTCAAACCATCCAATCCTCAAGCTATCCGCTCAATAGAAAAGCTGACATTCGAAGATGTATCCTTTCAGCATAAAACAGCAAAAAAACCTGCTGTCCACCATATCAGTTTTGAAGTAAGTAAAGGAGAGACTATTGCTTTCGTCGGGCCAAGCGGTTCCGGCAAGACCACCCTCGTCAAACTCCTGGTGGGACTCTATAATGCTCAAAACGGACATATAAGATACAATGGTCTGGACTCAACGGTGATAGATATTGATGAACTAAGAAACCAGATCGGTTTTGTGACTCAGGATACGCAGCTTTTCGCGGGTACTATCAGAGAAAATCTGCTCTTTGTCAATCCTCGTGCGTCTGATGAACTGCTGCTGGATGTGCTGAACAAAGCCGCTTGCAACAATCTGCTCTCACGTGCTGAGAACGGCCTGGACTCATTCATCGGTGAAGGTGGTATGCGAGTGTCGGGTGGTGAGAAGCAAAGGCTCTCTATAGCCCGCGCCTTGCTCAGAGATCCCAGGTTACTTGTATTTGACGAGGCTACTTCTGCATTGGATTCTATCACCGAAGAAGAGATCAGCAAGACCATTCGCGGATTATCTATTGCCAAAGATCATATCACAGTCATGATCGCGCATCGTCTCTCCACCATTATGCACGCTGATCGTATCTATGTACTCGAACGCGGTCGTATCATTGAAACGGGACGGCACGATACACTTCTGGCCGAAAAAGGGCTCTACTATGCCATGTGGCGTCAGCAGATCGGCGAAAGAGCTGAAGAAGAAATCGCTACTCTGGCTTAAACCTATTTATTTAACTATCGAGATCAGCTTATTGACCCTGCTGCCAGCAGAAGCCATAGTGATGATATAATTGCCTGTCTCAAGCGATGCTGTTTTGATAGGAAATAAATTCTCTCCGACATGAGTAAAATCGCTTTGCGATATGATGACCCTACCCGACATATCAAGCAGTTGGATCTCTGTATTTCCTTCCGCAGATGCATGCAATTTCACATTGATCAGCTCTGAAGCCGGCACAGGATAGACCATCATATCAAGAGAAGGGATGATCTCAGAGATCCCGGTCTGCGAGCACACACCCACAGTGAAATCCAATTCACCGGTAGCTGCACCACCGAATCCCGTTAGGGTCAGTTTGTATGTGCCTCCCTGACCTGAGATGAAATATGCAAGTCCCGGTATCACAGTATCTCCGGGAGTTCCCATCCAGCTTTTGCCTATCACATTTATGACATTGGAGTATGATCCGCTATAGCAAGGCTGCTGTGCCGTAGACCCGGATGCAGCAAAGCTGTTATCAGCATCATTGGTCAGAATACCGATGTCCTGTGTGAGATTGGCTGAGTTGTATGCAGTATTGTTATATCTCATAGCTACAAAATCCCAATTGCCAAGTATAGGTTCCTTATCGAGAATACTACTATTGATCAGATTTACATACTGAAAATTCTTATTGTTATTCTTTAGTATCTGCATGACAGATAGTCCCGAGTTATCGAGATTGCCAAACTGGAAATTGAATGTATCATCAATGGCCAGATTGATCAGGGCGAATTTTTTGAAACTGCCATTCGGCAACTGGATAAGATAGATAGATGAGTCGCTGTAAATATTGTGATCACCAATATTATACTCACCCCAGCCATAATTAAACTGATCATTGACATTTCTATTGATATTAAATGCTCCTACTTTCCATGATGTATCGGGGTTATGCATTTGCTGCCATCCCTGCCATCCTGTAGTATCAAAAGATGCCCACTGCGGAAATTTCTGATTAGGGCATCTGAATAATTTGAGACCATAGGCCTCATTTATTCTGATAGCAGCTGCCTGACAGGTAGTGGCATAGGTTATCCCGGCTATATATCTGGAAGCAAAAGCTATATGCCAGTCATTATTGGCAGCAGTGGTTTTAGCACCGCTACGGAGGTTATAAAATACCATATTAGTGGCTCCTGACCCCAGCGAAACGGAATCATTTTGAGCAAATATGCTCAAAGAAAGAACGCATAGTAAAACCGTAAAAAGTCTGTTCATTTTAGATATTTAATTATTCGACAAAGTTGAGCTAGTTGGACCGAATATTGTCATTACCTTTGTCATCAAATTGTCATTTTTTGAAAACATTCACACATTTACCAGCCGGGTCCAGAGTTTGGATATATCAGGCAGACAGATCCTTTTCGGCAGCTGAATCGGCAGCCATAGACATTGCTGTCACTGAGTTTGCCTCTCAGTGGTCGTCACACAAGGAAAAAGTGGTCGGCGATGGTGGCTTACTGTATAACCGTTTTGTTGTTCTTGTGGCCAACGAAGATCAATTGCAGATCGGCGGCTGCTCGATAGACGGTACAGTCAAGTTCATCAAAGAGCTTGGAGCCAAATACAAAGTCGATTTCTTTGACCGCTTCTTTACCTGCTATTGGAATAATGATCAGATAGCAGGGGAGGATTTTAATTCCTTCAAGGCTAAATTATCGCAAGGCCTCATTTCAAATGATACTATTGTTTTCAATAATCTCATCACCACTTTAGAAGGCCTTCAAACTAAGTGGCAGGTACCTCTGTCTCAAAGCTGGCATAGTAAGTTTCTATCGCACAATACCAGCCTAAAACTTTGATCTGATCATTTTTTGTACATTCATTTATGCAAACAAAATATCTGGTCTACTCAGCTGCCGCGTTCATACCACTGATCATAGGTTACATTTGGTATCATCCCAGCGTATTCGGCTCGGCCATCAAAACAGCCAATGGTTCTGATACGAATACCAAAGGTCATGCACCTTGGGTGTATTTGCTTGCCATAGTTGGTTCCTATTTCATAGCACGCTCATTGGGCTCTATCGTGATACATCAATACGGAATGCTATCGATGCTGGCCGATCAACCCGATCTGCATATAGCCGGAACCCCACTCAATATAGTCATTCAAGGCCTGCTGGATAAACATGGCGACCATTTCCGCTCATTCAAACATGGGGCCTTGCATGGAGCCCTGACAGGCGTATATCTGGTTTTACCGATCTTGGCCGTGATCGCAATTTTCGAAAAGAAAAGATGGACGTGGTTGGCCATTCATGCGGGATACTGGATACTATGCCTTGCGCTGATGGGTGCTGTAGTATGTGCGTACATGCCCATGCAGATTCAGTTAGTCAAATAAAATTTCACTTCTTGTCCCAAACATATGCCGACCGTTGTGCTGTCGGATAGATGACCATGTTGGTAATATTCACGTGTGCGGGTGCATTACAAACATAAAAAATAGCGTTTGCAATATCCTCAGGTTTAAGAGGCTGATAGCCTTCATAGACCTTGGCAGCTTTATTCTTATCACCATGAAATCTTACTTCAGAAAACTCCGTCTCGCATGCACCGGGATCTATAGAGCAGCATCTGATATTAGTGCCTACCAGATCGAGATTGATAGCTTCATTGAGCGCTTTTACGGCATATTTTGTAGCGTTATAAACATTTCCTTCGGGATATACCAGATGCCCGGCTGTACTACCGATATTGACCACGTGCCCTTCGTTGTTTTCGACCATCATGGGCAGTATGGCACGAGTCACATACAGCAGCCCTTTTATATTTGTGTCGATCATTTTTTCCCAGTCACTTATCAGCCCCTGATATATCTTGTCTTTGCCTGAGGCGAGACCGGCATTATTGATCAGTATATCTGGTATGATCTCTGCAGATTGCAGATCATTGGCCATCTTCACGGCCTCATTGAATTCTCTTATATCAAAAGAATAAGCCCTCACCTTCACATTGTATTTTTCGATCAGAATATTCTGAGCAGACTCCAGCCTGTCACTTCTGCGTCCGGTGAGGATAAGGTTAGCGCCGTTTTTAGCGAATATCTCCGCACATGCCCTGCCGTTACCGGATGTAGCTCCCGTGATCAATACCCATTTACCATGCACTTGACTCATTGTTGTGATTTAAAGCTAAAGTAGTGAATAGAGCGATTTTTGTATATTATTTTGCAAAAAATTATGCTCGGACCATACTTATTCCGTCTGATACCTTATTTGCAATATTCCTCCATTTCGTCTTCTATTCCTTTTCTTAATTCCATAAGGCGTATCGCATATTGCTCCATTTCTTTTTCCTCTTTGGTCTCCGGAGTAAACACAGGCACAGCCACGGGTTTGCCGGCTGCATCGATAGAAACAAAAATGATGATGCAGTGTGTATTTCGCACCCACTCACAGGCCTGAGGGTTCTTGCTGAATACATCGACAGAAATATGCATGGATGAATTTCCTGTATGTATCAATGTGGCTCTGAGTTCCACCAGATCGCCTATCAGCATGGGTTTAAAAAATCGTATTCCCCCTACATATACCGTCACTGCATAGCCTCCGCACCAGTTGGCAGCACAAGCATAGCCGGCTTGATCTATCCATTTCATCACAGATCCGCCATGCACCTTTCCTCCGAAATTTACATTCACAGGCTCTGCCAGAAATCTAAGTGTGATCGATTTTTCCTTCATAAAGTCTTTGTCTGATTGAATAAAAATACCTGATAATTTCTTACTTCAATCCCAGCATTTCCACCTCAAATATCATGTCAGACATAGGTGGAATGCCACCGGGATGCCCCTGCTCACCATAAGCTAAGAAATATGGGATGATCAGTTTGCCTTTAGTACCTATCTTCAGCAACCCGAAACCCTCGTCCCAACCTGCTATTACGCGACCTTTGCCCACAGGAAATTCAAATGGTGTACCGCGGTCCTTAGATGAGTCGAATTTTTTGCTGTCCCAAAATGTGCCTGTATAGTGGGCCACTACGGTCTGTCCTGTGCGGGCCACTGCACCCGAACCTTCGGTGTCGATCACATAGAATAATCCGGACCCGGTACCTACCGCATCCGGGAATTTTGCTTTTACTTTTGCCTCCCAGTTAGCCTTGGCGTTAGCTTTCGCAGCTTCCGCCTTTTTTTTGATCAGTTCTGCTCCGTTCTGAAATGAATGTACGGCATCAAAAGCCTCGGCATCTGCCCCTACACGTACTATCTCGACTTTAGTAGTACTATCACCCTGTGCTATAGAGTTGACCACTTCCTGACCCTCCACTACATTTCCGAACACAGTATGCTTATTGTCGAGCCATGGTGTAGGTACATGCGTGATGAAAAACTGCGAACCGTTTGTATTAGGACCTGAATTAGCCATCGACAGGACACCCGGCTTGCTATGTCTGAGCGTCAGGTCAAACTCATCCTGAAATTTATAACCCGGGCCTCCCATTCCGTTGCCTTGCGGATCTCCGCCCTGTACCATAAACTTCTCTATGACGCGGTGGAATGTCAATCCATCATACATCGGCTTACCTTTCTTAGTCTGCGCCAAAGGGTGAATGCCCTCTGCGAGAGAAATAAAATTGCCGACGGTCATCGGTGTTTTCTCGTATTCAAGTTTGCAAACGATCCGGCCTTTAGGAGTCGTGATCACTGCATATATCCCCGGTTCATTTGCCCAGTTGGCTGTTTGGTTATTTTCTGACATTAGTATTGATTTTGTTGAAGACAATATAAGGGAGCAATAATAAGAAAAGCTAGGGAAATAACCTTTCAGAGACGATCGATCAGCAAAGGGACGTTAAATAATTCTCAGATGGTTTCGCGCCACGCTATTTTTAATATATTTGATAGAGGTACAAAAGTCAACATGCAGCATAGGAAGGGAATATTGATCATCGCAGCTATATTAGTTCTGATATCAGGATGCAAAACACCGGAGAAACCCATTGATGGCCAGACGGCATATACTCTCAAACAATACAGCATAGCCACCACCCTTCTCCAAAAAGAATTCGAATCGGAAAAGGACCCTGTCAAAAAGAAAGAAAAAGCCAATCAGATAGCAGATGCCACTCGCCAGTATAATAATACTGCCAGTGCTGCGGAATGGTATAGAAAAGCTGCTGATCTCGGAGATGAACAGGCCCTCTACAAACTGGGTCAGATGCAAATGATGAATGAGCAGTATGACAAAGCCATTGAATCATTCAATAAATTCGGGAGTATAGATGCGGCCAGCAAGTACCAGTCTCAGAGCGCAGTAAAAAACTGTCAGAATGCATTGGGATGGAAGCAGGCATTTACAAAAACTCAGGTTACTAACCTCTCTTATATCAATACTCCACAGAGTGACTTCTCTCCAGTTTTATATAAAGGCAGACTGGTATTTTCCTCATCGAGAAATGAAGCTAAAGGCGAGATGAGAAATGCATGGACCGGAGAGAAAT
>CAIXBT010000383.1 GCA_903917755.1 uncultured Bacteroidota bacterium | reverse complement strand
GTAGAGAAGAGAGCGCCGGAGTTTAAAGGGAAGTAACAGGCCAAGCCAAATTATTCAGCCTCCGCTATTTTCTTTATCTGGACTAAGATAGGATTCCATCCTTCGCCATTGTTATAGGTCTCTTTGTACCTTTTTTCGCCTTCTGCCACGGTAGCGTAGTTGCCTTGTGTCACTGTCAGGATCCTTTGGCCGTTTGACTCAGACAGGCTGTAGGTGACTGTCAGATAGTTTTCAGGAATATCTTCGATAGTTGAGTTCGGCGCTATGACTGTGTATGCGAGATAATGATCTGGTATGATATCCGCGATATTGCCTTTGACAAATACCATTTCTTTGCCTTCATATACGCCTTTCCATAGCAGCGGGCTACCCACTTTCCAATCTGATATAGCTTCGCAGCCATGCAGATATTTTTTGGTCTGCGCGGGGTTGGTCAGCACATCCCAGATATTAGAAATACCGGCATTGATCGTGATACTGTTCTTTATGAATAGCTCCTTACTCATTTGATGTGTTTTTATTTGAATGAATATTGCATCAGTGCAGCATTCATGAGGTCCATAGTACTGCCATGAGCTGCTCCGCTCCACCGTGTCTTTTTATAGGGACCGTTCCAGTCATAGTCACAGAACCCGTCGTTGCCACGGTTACATAGCCATACGTGATCTGCATTATGCAGGATGTATTTAGTGATGTCCACATCATGGAGTTCTGTGTTTATCAAGGCCAGATAGCGGATATACACACCTTTGAACTGTATATTGTCATGGCTTGGTATATCACCGTTTTCGGTCAGTATGCCATCGCTATTGCTGAAGTTTTTCATGCTGGCATGTGCCATGACCCTGGCCTCATCAAGATACTTTCTGTCAGAGGTGAGTTGATAGAGATATTTGAGACCTCCCAGAATAAGTCCTTGTGTATAGGTATAAGTCCCTTCGGGTTTGGTGCCGTAGTGGCAAGAGCAGTCTTTGGCCAGGCCGTCTGCTATCCACAGTGTATCGCTGAACATCTTGCTCTGCCTGAACCAGCCCCATTCTTTAAATGCCCAGTCACTGTAGTATTTTTTCTTCACACTATCCTGTGTGGCCAATGCAAGACGGGCAGAGAGGATCAGAAACAACTCATTCGTGACAGAGTTCTTGTAATGATGGAATAACTGCCAATTCAGACCGCCTCCGCACACGGGGCTCCAGGCTTGTTTCACCATATGCCGGAAGATTCCGTCGCTGATAGCCAGATATTTCTTATCACCTGTCATATCGTAGGCTTTGAGCCATGCAAGAGCCCACCATTCATCATCGTCAAAGGCATTGGGGCTGATGAATCTGGGCCTGCCGGCATTTACATTTCGACGGTATATTTTTTTTAATTCTTTTGAGAAATCCTTGCCTGTGAGCTGATGGTAATCAATGAGAGATTCCATGATATTGGCACTGGTCCACCAGATCGATCTTTTCCAAAGGTGATTTGACTTTCTCTTTAGAGAGATCATCTTTTCGACATGTGCAGTGGCACGCTGCAGCCGCAGTGTTTTGGCTGTGTCTGATCCTAAGATGAGGGCAGGGTTACCTGCATGAAAAATATTGGGGCTGAGAGCTATGGCGAGTATGAAGAGGCAGAAATAAAGCTTTTTGAGAAACATAAGTGCCGCAATTTTTCCGGCTAAAATAGACGAATAATGCAGAACAAGTATGGAAAATCTCCAATAAGTGGCGAATGTCATAAATAGCCTCGATTTATACCCCAAAGGCTGTTTATAAATAATTACAATCGGCATGAAACAAAACAGCTCTTAGGTTTTGATTTATAATCTAATTTTATACTTTTATAAGATAAACTAGAACTATCTCTCAATGCAAAAAAGTTTACTCGCTTTTGTATTTGTCGTGTGCATGAATTATTGCTTTGCACAGTCCACGGTATTTTGGAGCAATAATGGCGCATTAGTGTCTATACGCGACACATCATATCTCTCTGTGCTCGGCGATATGTACAATCTCAATCAGGGGATATACTACAACTATGACTCCATCTTCCTGACAGGAAACTGGATCAATAAAGCCGGAAACAGGGCATTTGATTCCGTTCTAGTGCCGAGTGGTACAGGATATGTATACATGTATGCGGCCGATCAGCGTATCATGGGTACAGATCAGACCTATTTTCATAATCTCATTCTTAAAAATCATGGTACCAAATACGCAGATCTCGATGCAAAGGTGGATGGATTTCTTGATATGACAGATCGTGAGTTCAGCGTGGATACAAACACGATATGGGTGCGTAACCCTCAGTTGAACTCAGTAAGAAGGACCACCGGATTCCTTTCGTCATTGCAAAATGGCGGTTTACTTCGTTACACAAACAATGATTCTATCTATCTTTTCCCTGTGGGCTCTAATCTGGTGACCACACGCTACAGGCCTATAGAGGTCACACCGACTTCCACTCAGAATAACCAATTCAAGGTTCGTTTTGCGAATGTAGATCCTACGGTGGAAGGTTTTGACAGAAATATCAAGTTTCACTTGGTTTGTTCTATTAATCCTAACTGGTATCACAGGATATTCCACCCATATGGCCCGGATTCGGCGACACTGTCATTCTTTTTCGACCCGGCTGCTGATGGCAACTGGATGGATATCGTTCACTGGCAGCATGTACCTGAATGGGAAAGCATTTTCCGCGATACCATCATTGGCGGTTCACCATTCACTCAGATCACGAAGAACAAATGGAATGATTACAGCTATTCACCATTTGCTTTGGCTATCACGTCTAAGCCTTTTGCCATTGCTGGTGTAGATACGATCATCTGGAAATTTGACACGATCCAGCTCTATGCCACAGGTGGTATAGGCTATGTATGGACCCCGGATTATAACCTCAGCGACCCTAACGTCAATAACCCTCTGGCTTATCCTGAGCAGAGCACTATCTATCATCTGACGGTAGAAGACAGCAAAGGCTGTTTCGATTATGACAGTTTGTACATTCTGGTGCGCGACAAACCTCTGAGCAATCTGTTCATCCCTAACGTGATCACTCCAAACGGTGACGGATACAATGACTTTTGGTTCATTCGTGACCTGCAGCGATATCCAGACAATAATGTTCGCATCATAAACAGATGGGGCGATCAGATCATGTACGAAGCTCCATATCAGCAAGATTGGACAGGCACATGGAACGGGCAACTGCTGCCCGGAGGTACATATTACTATATCATAAAAGTAAAGAATGAGCTCGGCCAGGAGGCTGAATTTAACGGACCGATCACAGTAGTCAGATAAAAATTTTCAAACACAGAGCGGCATGTATCAAAGTTTACTCAAGTATAGAACAATCATTACAGCTACGGTTCTTTTGGCTTTGGCCGGCAGTAGCAATGCACAGCAGATAGAGGAGTTTTCTCTCATTCGTGAAAATGCAGTGGCTCTTAATCCTGCTATGGTGGGTATCAAAGGTTTTCTGGCAGGCGAAGCTACTTTCAGAAAACAATTCACTCAACTAAACGGGGCTCCCTACACAGCTTACCTCATGATGGAAGGTCAGGTAGCCGACAAGAATTTTGGCATAGGTGGTTCACTGATACAGGATCAGACCGGCCCTACAGGCAAGACCGGTCTCACACTGTCTGCCTCATATCAACTCAAGCTGGGCAAACAATATAAATATGCCGCTTCATCATCAGGGCATTTCAATACGGAGGCTGATCATATGATCACATTCGGTCTGTCTGTAAGCCTGATGCAGTTTCGCCTCAATGGCAGTGAACTGCGCCCTGATCAGAACGGCGACCCTCAGCTCTATACATCAAACGCTTACAAACTCACACCTGATGTTGCTTTTGGCGTATATTATCAATGGATGCATCATTTGTATGCAGGTGTGTCAGTGCCGCAGCTGATGGGACTGAATGTAAACTTTACCGGACGCGATGGTGTATCTGCTATAAAGACCGTACAGCATCTTAACTTTTTGCTCGGAGGCAAGATAGAAGTTGTGAAACATAAATTCAGTATCGACCCTGTGGCCGGATTCAGATGGGTAGATCATGCACCTGCGCAGGGTGATATCGGCACAAGGCTGACATTCCTTGATGCTATCTGGGTAGGTGGCACATATCGCAGTCTTAATACTTTTGTGATCGATGCAGGCATAGAGATCAAAGGAATGGTCAGACTATGTTATGCATATGATTATCATTTCGGGAGCTATTCGATGGATATAGGGCCTACACATGAGGCCACACTTGCCTTTAAGTTCAATCGCCAGAACCCTAAGAATACTAAGTTCTTCTCTGGTCTGGGAAAGTAATTTCGTGAGCTCTCTTTCTCCTTACTATCTTTGATTTATCAGAACCAGAATTCGCAGGTTCAAATAAATATAGTCATATGCAAAAAGTGATCGTCACCGGAGCTGACTCAGGTTTAGGATTTGCCACTACAAAGCATCTGCTTCAAAAAGGCTATTACGTCATAATGGCTTGCCGTGATCTTGAGAAAGCTGAAAAGGCAAAAGATATTCTCATCAATGAAACAAGGGTATCGAATGTCACTGTTCAAAAACTGGACCTCAGCTCCTTAGCTAATGTTAGGGAATTTGCATCGGCAGCCGATGCCGATATCGATGGTTTGATATGCAATGCGGGAGTTCAAAATTCCAAGCAATTACTTTTTTCGAAAGATGGTATTGAGCTCACATTCGCAGTCAATTATCTTTCAAATTTTTTGCTGGTAAACCTCTTACTCTCAAAATCTGATAGTCTGAAACGAATAGTATTAGTCACCAGTTCGCTTCATGACCCCAAGACAGGCGGGCCTCAACCGCCACGTCTTGAGAGTATAGATCTGATGGCTCATCCCACCGATGTGGCCGAAAAAGGCAAACCCGGATTTCGAAGATATGCCACCTCCAAGCTCTGTCTTATATTTTTTACTTACAGACTGGCAGAACTGCTGAAAGCAAATAAACGGGATGATGTATTGGTCAATGCATTCAATCCCGGGCTGATGGCCGGCACAGGTTTAGGTCGCAATAGTACTTTTTTTACCGGATTAGTATGGTATTATCTGCTGCCACTACTGGCCAAAACCGTAATAAAAGGAGCGAGCAACCCGGAAAGGTCGGGGCTGTATTTATCTCGCCTGATCAGTGATGTGAATGGTACCGGAAAGTATATTGATATAGATAAAGAGAGCCGCTCCTCCGAAGAAAGTTATGACCATGAGAAATCGGAAAAGCTCTGGCATGAAAGTGAGCAAATGTGCCGGCTCATGTCTGATGAAAAATGGTATCGAACTACTGCATAAAAAAACCGCACCCTTTTGAGATGCGGTTCGATCAATATTTTTCAAACTATTTTATCTCCAGTAGGATACAAACTTGTTTCTTGTAATAGTTCCATTGGTGTAGTTAATATAGAATCCATAAGTGCCGTAAGAACCACAGTAAGTAGGAGTACCAACCTGAGTTCCGCTTGGATCAGTTCCGAAGGTCACTGTAGCCATTCTGGTCAATATCTGATGTTCCCATTTGCCGGTGTATGGTCTCCACATACAGTTGTTATTAGCTGTCACAGGGCTTATTATTGTATTAGTGAAAGCATCTCCGAAACGGTTTGTCCCTGTTTCTGTTACATTGCCCGTGGCTTCAGAATACACACTTACAGTTATTGTCGAACTATTGCTGTTGCTGCTCCAGCTTCTTGTCCTGTCCACGGTCCAGGTTCTCTGGCTTCCGTTAGGGAAGGTGATGCTCATATTTGACGACTGGTTTCTGTGTGTCACGGTGGTATTTGGCGCCAGTCCTGCTATCACTCTCCATGCCAGACCACCTGTTTCGTTAGTGATGGTATGAGTGCCACTGACAGTATATGTTTCACCAGATACGACGTCTGTCACTTTGAGGTTATCATAGTTCACGGTCAGTTGCGCTCCGGCAGTATTCCAGACTATACCGTTTGCATTTTGAATGGTAACTACCCCAGAGCGGATCATACCGTTGCATGTGCTTGTTCCGTCATAGGTGATAGTGATGGTATGATTGCCGGCTGTTCCTGAATCTACAGTAGATGCACCACAGAGCACAGCAGTATTCCACCAGACACCTTCTGTTTTTCCCGAGAAGCTCTTCACCTGTCCTGCGGCTGATGTAGCATCATCAGAAGTGGCATGGATCGCGCTCGATACAGCAGAGAGATCCTGTGCGCTTATACTGTCATCTGCGGCAGTAGAGGCCTTCTTGCAGGATGAAAGGGTAATGGCAGACAGCGTAAGTAGCATCAGCACAAACTTGAAACAATAGCTTTTCATAATTATTTTGTTTTAGTTGATTATGTAATTGATGGGTATGACAGCGATTTTTTATACAGGTTTAAAACTAAACTAAAGAAAAATTATAAAAAATTCAAATTCATATGATTGCATAAAAATAAGAGGTGCCTTAAAACAAAAAAGTACAACCCGATTGGATTGTACTTTGATAATATTTTAAATATGAATAGCTGAATTACTGAGAGGCAAGTTTGAACATGATCGGAAGTACGAATTGTACCCTTACTGCTTTACCTTGCTGTTTGCCTGGTTTGAACTTTGGAAGCAATCTTACTACACGTAGAGCCTCTTTGTCTATACCAGAGCTTACACCTTTCTTTACAGATACGTCCTGGAGAGAGCCGTCTTCATTAACTACGAATCCGACTACTACACGACCCTGAATGTCATTTTCCCGCTCCATATCCGGATATTGGATATTCTTTTGGATGAATTTCATCATTGCTTCCTCACCTCCGGGATATTCGGGCATCTGCTCTACCACCTGAAACACTTTGTTCTCAACCACTGGTGCTTCAGTGATCACAGGTTCAGCGACTACAGGGGCTGTTTCTGCATCACCTTTACGGTTTTCATCACTTACATCCTGATTTTTGATCTCATCTACCTTTACCGGTTCTTCTTTGTCTTGTACTTCCTCATCTTTCTTAGCTACCATCTCGAGGAACTTTACAGTCGGCCTTTGCGGTGGCGGTGGCGGTGGTGGTGGTGGCGGTGGTGGAGCCGCATCTTTGAGAGGCGGCGGTTCTGCCAGAGTCACCGTAGTTTCTATCACATCCTCTTTTGATTTACGATTAAGAAAGGAAAAATCAACCATAGATAATCCGATGAGCACGGCAGCTATCGCGACAGCCAGCCCTACACCCATCAGGGAGTTTCTTTTGGTTTCCTTCCTGAGTTGATACGCACCGTAGTCTTTGTTTCTGCCCAAAAAGACTATATCGTCAAAGGTCCAACCTAAAAATGATCTTGCTTGTTCCATGCTCTGCTATTATTCTTTATTTAGATGCAGCGAATTAATATTTCCATAAAAACTATCTTCTCAATTACTCTTTTCCGGCCACTACTTTACCGTCATGATCTATTGTCTCCTGCTCTATAGGCACAATGTCCTGTATCGCATAGATCTTGGTCTGGGTAATGTCCATTTCATCGAGAATGTCTACCATATTTTTGTATTTGGCACCTTCTGCCATTTTGATCAGGACTATGGTCTTGTCTCCTACGGATTTGTCATGACCGAATGCTTTTTCTACCCTTCTCTGCTTTTTCAGGATGACTTCTCTCACACCGGTAGCACCAAAAGATGTTTGCTTCATGTCCGTCATTTTGCCTTCCTGGGTTTCGTAGTACCAGACCACGTCATCTTTGCCCAAAAGTACATTGAGCACCTGACTTTCTTTTACATCTACCTTTTTGTCATCCATTTTCTTCGGCATGTTCAGGTCCATTGCTTTGGGCTTGTTCAGCGAAGTGGTAAGCATAAAAAAGGTAATGAGAAGGAAGGCCAGATCCACCATAGGTGTAAGGTCTACCTTAGTAGAGAGTTTCTTAGCGCGTACCTTGCCACCGTGTTTTCCTCCCCCTCCTCCGGAGGTATCTATTTCTGCCATTGTATCAGGTCTTTTTTATGTTAATAATTTAGTTCTCCGGCGCGGCTTCCCTTTTAGAGGCACCTGCCAGTGTCGTGATCAGGTTAAAGGTATGGATGTCTCTCTCTGTCAGCGTCTTGATCACTTGTTGTACCGCTTTGACATCCGTTGTTTTGTCTCCTTTGATAGCTATACGAATTGCTGTTCTTGCACTAGGGTGGTTGAGGTCCACATCTGCATATCTGCCAGCCATGATCCAATCGCCCAACTGATTGTCAGCAGAGTCCATGGGGATACCTGTGGTGATCTTAGATACTTCATCCGGTTTTTTGGTGAGCAGGTCAGGCAGAGCTCTGGCATCGCAGCCGAAGGTCTCAACCTGTCCGAACACTGCTTTTTGCTTATCTGTCAGATTGACCAGATAAGGGTATTTGTCTTTATATATCTCACCCATTTTAGCGAGTGCATGCAGGCGAAATGCTGCACTTGGGTAATTGATATAGGCTTTTCCGTTTTTGTCTACAGATATTTTGATAGCATCCGTTACGGTGATCTCTGACCTTGAATTAGGCAGATCTATCGCTACTGGCTCTGTGGGCTTGAACTTTGATGTAAGGATAAAGAACGTGAGCAGGAGAAATGACACATCGCACATCGCGGTCATATCTACTGAGGTACTTTTCCTTGGGATTTTTACTTTAGGCATGTTACCTGCTTTAGCGATCTGAAAAAATAATTACTTCTTACGACTTGCGAATGATTGAGCTATGCTGAATCCGATCTCATCGATAGCATAAGTCAGCGTGTCTATCTGGCTTGTGAAGATGTTGTAAAGGATGATAGCTGTAGCTGATGTCGCGATACCGATAGCTGTATTTACGAGGGCCTCAGAGAGACCTTGAGAGAGTTTAGTAGGATCGGGAGAACCTGTAGTAGCAAGTGCAGCGAATGACTTGATCATACCGATCACCGTACCGAGGAGGGCTACCAGCGTACCTACAGAGGCGATAGTAGAAAGGAACACGAGGTTTTTTTGCAACATAGGCAATTCGAGAGAAGTAGCTTCTTCGATCTCTTTTTGGATAGCCAATACTTTCTTCTCTCCTTCGAGTTCTGTATTTTTATCCATTTCATTGTATGTATTCAAACCCGCCTGAACCACGTTTGCTACAGAGCCTTTCTGCTTTGCGCATTCAGCCAGTGCACCGTTGATATCGTTAGTAGCCAGTTTGCTTTTGATATTCTGAAGGAAAGTTTCGATAGAACCTGTACCTTTTGCTTTGCCGATGGTCAATACTCTCTCAATAGAATAAGAAACCACTGTGATAAGCATACCGATCAATATTGGTACGATGAATCCACCTTTATAGATCAAACCGAAGATATTAGCTGATCCGTCAGCCGTTTTGATTGCTTCACCTTTGGCATCTACATAATTTCCACAGAAAAATTTCCATATACAGTAACCAATTATAAGTGCGATAGGGACTACCAAAATACTAAAATCAAATCCCTTCTGTGCTTGTTTCGCTGGAGCTTGTGCCATAATTATTGTTGTTTTTTTATTAAATGGTTTATGATTGAGAAGTCCAAAAATAGATTTTTAATTTTCTATTCAAAATTATTGTCTAAAAAAATTCAATTAATAGCTGCGCATCATTACTAATTGATTTTCGACCTTTAACGTTCATAAACTTAGCTTATTGTCGCTGTTTGTTCCTACGTTCGGTAATTTACAAAATTATGACAATCATAAGATGCAGAACTCGATCAATTCCATAAAAAATGTGCCATTTCACAACGTATTTGCACATTTGGTGTTTTAGGCATCCTTTTAGATCGGAGCGTCGTGTAGGGAAAGAGT
>CAIXBT010000382.1 GCA_903917755.1 uncultured Bacteroidota bacterium | reverse complement strand
CTTTGCGCTCAAAATACTTTCTTTACATCAATCCAGGTACGCATTATTGCGATGAACCCTATATTTAGCTATATTTGCATTCAATAAGTCATTAAAGCAAAACAAAATTCAATTATGCATAAATTTATTTCAAATACTAAATTTGCATATGTTCAATATGTTAATTTCAAACACTTTAATTTATTTTGAAAAAAGAGCCCAATAGTGGAAAATTAGGATTATTCATATGTATAAGTGAAAATATAGTGCAGGCTGTGTTCAACTAATAAGTGCAAAAAGTTGGGCTGAGAAGCCTGAACTTTATTTCTTGACCAGTACTTCGCATTTGCCGGATTTGGCTGCTTCCTGATAGATGCCGTCGTAAATTTTTTGGATCAGGATCACTTTTTTCTTGTTGACCATTACCTCTTTGATCTGGTTTCTGATAAACTCCAGCGGCGAGGGGTCTCCCATATGTCTTACACTTTTGACCAGGAGAAAATAGTCGTCATGCGTGTTTTTGAACTCTGTGAATCGTCCGCTCTGAGCCAGCGTTTTCAGGTCTGCTGCCGAGATGGGAAATTTTTTGAGTATGGCAGAGGAGGCCATCCAGTTATCATCGGCGAAAGAATAATTGTCAGGCGCCATGGCCTTGCAATAACCCTCTCGCTTCAGTGTATCATCTGCCGTGCGAGGTGATATGATGATCGTGCGCATCTTGTCGAGGTCCTGCGCAGCGATGGGTATCTGTACAAACTGGATATCATAGATATCGCTTTCGAGGGTGAACTTGTCTTTGTTCTTCTGATAGAAGTCGTCTATCTCAGCAGCACTGACGGCCTTATCGAGCTTTTGATTGATGAGTCCTTTCTCATATTCATAGAGTAGCAATGACTGACGGTAGTCTTCTACTTTTTTGTCTATGCCCAGCTCATCAGAGGGTACATTCTCTTCTGCTTTTTTGAGCAGGAGCTTGCGGCGCACCCATGACTCGGCATAGTTTGCGATAAATGCAGCCGAATCCTGATGGGGCACGTTTTTGATCAGGGCAGATATATCTGAGAGATAGAGATATTCATCATTGGCGCGGGCTATGACCTTCTCATTCTGATTGGGAGACTTGCTTTTGAGATACTTGCATGAGGCTACTATCACGAGCAGACATAAAAATATCGGTGCGCCCAGACGAACGAAACGTGACCCTTTTGCTATGATTTGACGTGCAGACAATGGTTAGTTTTAAAAATAAAAGGTGCAATGTATTAGACTGCACCTTTCAAAAATAATATTTAAGGCTGATAATTACTTTTTGATCAGCGATTTGAATACTTCCTGATTGACTACCACTGGGTATTTTTGGCGCAGGTCAGTGAGCCATTTTTTCTCCAGATACTCCTGATAGTCTGATACGGCATAGCCTTTGGCTTCTTTCAGACTCTTAGGTTCAGGCTTCACGATGTCCAGTACATAGATGAACTGATAGCTGCTGTCGCTACCCATTCTATTGACTGGTGTCAGACCTTTCTTCCATTCGGTCTTGTCTACCACATCATATTGTCCTTTCTCATATTTGCCACTCAGTATGGATACTTTGCTGTTGCTGCCTTCTTTGTTCAGTTTCTTCTGTATCTCTTCGCCTGACTTTCCTTTCTCAGCCATTTTGTGAGCTTCTTCAGCTATCTTGAGATCAGAGCAGTTGAATATCTCCACCTGTGCGCGTTCCTTCCACATGTATTTGGTCTTGTTCTGCTCATAGAAAGCCTGCAGACCTACCGTGTCTTTAGTGGCTTTGCCCCAGACCTGACGGTCGGTCAGTTCAAACAGCAGGATACCATCGCGATATTCCTTCATCAGGTTTGCGAACTCAGGTTTCTTTTTGTCGAGCATGCTTTCTTCATAGTCGAGGCATCTTTGATTGACCCATCCTTCATAATACTCAGCGAGCAATCCCTCTTTATTTTTGTCATTGCGTTTCTTGGCCACTTTCTCCAGAAACTGTGCGAAGTCTGATACGTTATATGATTTGCCTGCGAGGTTGAACAGCGGACCATCCTTGGCATACTTGATAGAGTCTTTGCGAATGCCTGTGCGGATCTGGTTAGAATCTATCAATTTGAAAAAGTCCTTTCTGTTTGCAAGGTTTTCGGAGAAGTTGTTTTCCTTTTTGATACGATCTATCAGTTTGGTCTTCGCTACAGATGAACGTGAATCGCGCTCTACTTTCTTTTTGAAGTCATTCTTCACTTCGTTGAATGGAGCAAGGTCGCGCTTTTCGAGTCTCTTGATGATGTGCCATCCGTAGGTAGTTTTGATAGGCTTGCAGATGTCGCCGTCTTTTTTGAGGCTGTAGGCAGCTTCTTCAAACTCAGGCATCATACG
>CAIXBT010000381.1 GCA_903917755.1 uncultured Bacteroidota bacterium | reverse complement strand
TGTGGGGATGCTGTCGTCGGTATTTTACCTTACCTATCTGCCTGATGCTTATCGCTTTCATTTCAATGCGCATAACATAGTGGTATATGGCAAAGAGGGCAACGACTATCTGGTGAGCGACCCCGTGATGGATTTTACGACGACCATTTCTTCCGAAGACCTCATCAGGGCACGATTTGCGAAGGGAGTACCGGAACCTAAAGGGAAAATGTATTACCCTGTCATGCTCCCCAAAGAATTTCAACTGGAACAGGCCATCTGGCTGGGCATCAAGCGGGCAGGGTTTGATATAGCAGAGATACCGGTGCCTATATTCGGTGCAAACGGGATGCGATATATGGCTAAAAGGCTGCGCACCTGGCCCGAGAAGCTGGGCAATAAGAAGTCGATACAATATTTGGGCAATATAGTCCGTATGCAGGAGGAAATTGGCACAGGTGGTGCGGGTTTCCGGTTTATTTATGCTGCTTTTTTAGACAAAGCAAGCAAGATCGTGCAGAATGACGAACTGTTTGAACTGTCGAAACAACTCACGGCAACGGGCGATAAATGGAGGGATTTTGCCTATCATGCTGGAAGAGTATGCAAGAGCAGAAAGTCTGACCTGCTGTCATTTGCGGAACTGTCGGATATCATCATGCAATGTGCTGACGAGGAAACCAAAATATTCAGAAGGCTGTATCAAATTGCAAAAGAACACGACAAACGCTTCGTTTATTCATAATAATAAGTTGAATTATATGAAACCTGAGACACCAGAGGATACAAGCCGGATAAGGGTTTGCTTCCTGTCTCATATCTATTGTCTCACACCTATTGTCTAAATTGAAAATAACTATATTTACATCATGGATGAACTGATATATACCCTGAAACAAGAGATCATCAAGCGACTGAATCTGGAAGGTCTGACCCCGGAGGAGCTTGATGAAAATGCACCTTTGTTCGGACCCGAATTCGGATTGGACTCAATCGACGCATTGGAACTCATAGTGATGCTGGACAAAAACTACAAGATCAAAATAGAAGATCCGAAAGAAGGCCGCAAGGTTTTTCAGACCGTACGTACCATAGCTGAGTACATACACGAGCATCAATCGAAGCAACCGGCATGAGTATGAAGGTGTATGTCACAGGTATGGGCATAATCAGTTCTATTGGTATGAATACTGCCGAGCATTTAGATTCACTGCTCCATCTGCGTACAGGTTTTGGAAAGATAGAACTGCTTCCCACTATCCATAAGGATACACTCCCTGCTTTTGAAATTAAGATCACTGATAGCGAACTACGCTCCATGGTAGGAGTACCGGAGGGTGAGGGTTATTCACGTACTGCCCTGCTGGGTATTATAGCAGTGAAAGAAGCACTTCAGTCTGCTGATATTTCTGATATCAATGAAGCCAGAACAGGCCTCATTTCTTCCACCACGGTGGGAGGCATGAGAGAGTTTGAGGCTGACTACCTGAATCTGATCGATAGCAGCAAGGAAGGCCCATTCATGCAATTCGCACATGTAGTGGATACCGGCGAACATGCAGAGCGAATAGCTGACCATTTCGGTATCAGAGATTATGTCAATACCGTCAGCACCGCCTGCTCATCTGCTTCTAATGCTATCATTCTGGGAGCAGAACTGATCAAGCATGGCAAACTGGACAGGGTGATATGCGGAGGCAGCGATGTCTTATCGAGATTCACTCTGAACGGGTTTAACTCGCTCATGATCCTCGACAAGGGCCACAGCAAACCATTTGATGCCAACAGGTCTGGCGTGAATCTCGGCGAAGGCGCAGCGTATATCGTGCTTGAATCTGAGGAAATGCTAAAAAAACACCCTAAAAAAATATGGGCCGAACTGACAGGCTACAGCAATTCAAATGATGCCTATCACCAGACAGCCTCCTCGCCTGACGGAGATGGTGCACTGCTATCCATGCAGCGAGCTATGGATATGGCCGGTCTGAAAACAAGTGACATAGATTATATCAATTGTCATGGCACAGCTACCGAAAATAACGACCTATCAGAGGCACTGGCCATTCAAAATTTATTTGGCGAACATATACCTCCTTTTGCTTCCACCAAGCCCTACACTGGACACACTCTGGCGGCCGCCGGAGGAGTGGAAACCATTTTCTCATTACTGAGTATCAATCACGATGTAGTGTTTCCCAATCTGAATTTTAAAGATCAGATGCCAGAGATAACTATCACTCCGCTGATCTCTATAGAAAAGAACATCCCTGTAAATAACATATTGTCCAATTCATTTGGTTTTGGCGGAAGCAACACTTCGCTCTTATTTTCTAAAGCATAGCAAAGCCATGAGTAAAAAAGTTTCATACTATATACAGGGTATGGGGAATATTTCTCCGCAGAGAACTTTTGATAATAGCGAGTTCCTGCCGGAGATAAGTGAATACCATGAGAATGTGATGAGCTGTGTCATCCCGGAGTTAAAAAACTATATTAATCCCCTGCAGCTGCGCAGAATGAGCCGTATGTTTAAGATGGGCCTGAGTGCTGCCAAGATATGCGCACAGGATGCCGGACTGGAAATGCCTGATGGTATCATCACCGCATCGGGCTACGGATGTATAGGCGATACAAGCCGATTCCTGCTGGAGGTGATCGAGAATGTAGAGAAACAACTCACCCCTACCCTCTTCATGCAGAGTACCTATAACTCCATCTCGGGCGGTATAGCTATGGCCATGAAGTGCAACAACTACAATACGACCTATGTCCATCGTGGTTTTGCTTTTGAGACTGCCCTGCAGGATGCCATGATGCAGATATATGATACACCGTCCAAAAGATTTCTGATCGGAGGTTTTGACGAGACCAATGAGGGTCAATTTGCCATCAGTATCCGCACCGGCTATCACCGCAAGGACCACGTCGATAGCCTTTCATTGTTTAAAACCGAAGGCCGGGGAACATTGCAAGGCGAGGGTGCGGCATTTTTTACCATCGGCAGT
>CAIXBT010000380.1 GCA_903917755.1 uncultured Bacteroidota bacterium | reverse complement strand
GCTTAATGCCTAACCTGTCCCTGGCTATCATCAATCGTTTCCTTGGTATATCCCAAAGTGAAAATGCAAACATCCCTGTAAGCCTGCTTATAAGCTTTTCGGGATCATTAGGGTATTCTTCATATAGGTGTAGAATAACTTCGGAATCAGAATTTGAACTTAACCTGTGATTCTTACTGATCAGTTCATTCCGCAATTCTATATAATTGTAGATCTCACCGTTGCAAATTAATACGAGCGTTTTGTCTTCATTGAATAAGGGCTGATTACCATTTTCCGAAAGGTCTATGATCGACAACCGGGTGTGAATAAGTGATACGGATTCATCTGTGAATTTCCCATGCCCATCCGGCCCCCGATGTCCCAAGGACCTACAAAAACCATCTTCAGCCAATTGTTTTATCTCTGGCGGATATTTCCCGTATAACCCCGCTATTCCGCACATTATTTTTCAAATTTCGTTGTCCAGTGTGGGTTGTATTCTGGCTTTATCAGCATTTCTTTATCTGCTGGGTTCATTTTTGTTTTTACGGCCCTAACGTATATTTCCGAGTCATTCACAGTTCTCACCACATCGGTAAATCCATTTTCTTCCAGCATCTTTTTCACATAATCAAACTCCAGTCTCCTGTTCAGTAAAGGTGCAAACATATCATGGTTCTGATGCAGCTTAGACTTATCTCCGTTCGATTTATTGATCAGGAATTTCTCTTTTTCTTCCCAGGTCTGTAGTGTATTGTATATCACCCTGTTTTTAAACAGATTAATGTCTGATTCATAATCCACAGTCTCCCTGCCATAGAGATACAAATAAATAAAGCCGCCTTCTTTCACACAACTCATTACCTGCTTTGAGGCTTCCGTAAAACTATTACAATGATGCAAAACGCCCCAGCACCATACAAGGTCGAATTTCTTGCCTTCAGGAAGTTGCTGAGTCAGTTGCTCCAATGGCGTTAAAACAAACTGTTTTCGCACATCAGATTCTTTAAGCACATCCTTGGTAGCCTGCAGTGCTGATTCATTAATATCTACAGCGGTCACATTCGCTCCCAGTTTTGCCAATCCATAGGACCACCGCCCGCCCCCACATCCGCAATCCATTACATCCTTACTCTTGAACCACTCTTTTTTTATCAGTATCTCCCGCTCTGTAATAATGTACTCCACATTATCTTTAAACCTGCGGTCACTAAGCATATGCTCACCTTCCTTCAATTCTGCCCACTGAAAACCAAATGTTCCCACCGTTTGCGCTGCTGCTAAAGGCATGGTTTGATCAAAATCATGGATCTGGTTATAAAGCAATTTGTACAACGAATTTATTTCCTGTTTATTCTGCTCAAGCCGGATATCATACGATCTGAATATTGGAGACAAAAGTTTTTTAAGTAATTTTTTCATTTTCCAGATTAATAAGCTAAAACACTTTATGAACTCAGTGCTCTTCCGATTTTTAAATTAAATTATACGATCAAAGATGAGAACCAAAGTTAAGGTTTATTCCCCTATTCTAATAAGGCACACAAGTGTCCGGCAGTTACAAATACCTCTGTTCTTTTCCGTGATAAATAAATCTCTTCTAAACATCCAAAAATATAAAAGCCGCCGGAAAATATCCGGCGGCTTTCAATAATTGGTTTACTCTTGTTTTTATACCGAAAACTTATTTGATAATTTCAGTAACCTGTCCGGCGCCCACTGTACGGCCACCTTCGCGGATAGCGAATTTCAAACCTTTTTCCATAGCTATTGGAGCTATCAGCTTAACGGTCATGCTCACGTTATCACCTGGCATTACCATTTCTACACCTGTTGGCAATTCACACTCACCCGTTACGTCTGTAGTACGGAAGTAGAACTGTGGACGGTATTTGTTGAAGAACGGAGTATGACGACCGCCTTCTTCTTTGCTCAATACATAAACTTCACCTTTGAAGTCTGTGTGAGGAGTGATGCTCTTAGGTGCGCATATAACCATACCACGGCGGATATCTTTCTTTTCAATACCGCGGAGCAGGATACCTGCGTTATCACCAGCCTGACCTTGGTCAAGCAGTTTTTTGAACATTTCAACACCTGTGCAGGTAGAGGTAAGTGCTGCTTCATTGAAACCTACGATCTCAACGTTTTCGCCTACTCTAACAATACCACGCTCAATACGGCCTGTAGCAACTGTACCACGACCAGTGATCGTGAACACGTCTTCTACTGACATAAGGAATGGTTTATCAATAGCGCGCTCAGGAGTTGGGATATAAGTATCCACAGCAGCCATAAGGTCGTCTATTGCTTTAACCCATTTTTCATCGCCAGCAAGAGCACCTGTGGCCGAACCCTGGATAATAGGGGTATTGTCGCCATCATACTCATATTTGCTAAGCAACTCACGGATTTCCATTTCAACCAGTTCAAGTATCTCAACGTCATCAACAAGGTCAACCTTGTTCATGAATACTACGATACGTGGAACACCTACCTGGCGAGCCAAAAGGATGTGCTCCTTAGTTTGTGGCATAGGGCCATCTGTAGCCGCTACCACAAGTATCGCACCATCCATCTGCGCTGCACCTGTGATCATGTTCTTCACATAATCCGCGTGACCTGGACAGTCAACGTGTGCATAGTGACGGTTTGTTGTTGCATATTCAACGTGTGCTGTGTTGATGGTGATACCACGCTCTTTTTCTTCAGGTGCTGCATCAATTTCATCATATCCTTTCTTTTCTGCTAGACCTCTTCCAGACAGAATAGTAGTGATTGCCGCTGTTAATGTGGTCTTACCATGGTCAACG
>CAIXBT010000379.1 GCA_903917755.1 uncultured Bacteroidota bacterium | reverse complement strand
ATTATATAATTATTACAGACCTCACTTATCTTTGAACATGAAAACGCCAGATGAAATACATAAAAAATCCCGACTACTTATTGCAGTCGGGACTTGATAAAAGCTATTTTTAAATCCGTCAACCTATTTTAGGACGATACACCTCTTGTTTACATTCAGCCAGTAATCTGCGATCTTTGAAATCACTGCCTGGAGGCTTTCGAAATCAAACATCTTGACTATATAGCTGTTTGCACCCATTTCATAGCTTTGCTTCAGATCGCTGTCAGCATTTGATGTGGTGAGCATGACCACCGGCAGGTCTTTGAGGTCCTGGTTAACCTTGATCGCCTGTAGTGCATCTATGCCTGACATGCGTGGCATATTGATGTCAAGCAAGATCAGATATATGTTTTTGTTTTCTTCGGGAAGACGGGATGCAAATTCATTCTTGCAGGCCAGATAGTCTATCAGCTCCTGTCCGTCCTTGAGACGTAAAATATCACAATCCTTACAGTACTCACTCAGTGCGATCATAACGAGCCTGGCATCCGAGTCAGAATCGTCTACATGCAAAATAATTTTTTTAGCCATAATACTCTTAAAATATATTGATTGAAAATACTAAAAACATTTGTAAAAACAATGCATACCATACGTATGTATATTCGCTTTTATATGTTGGTTTTCAAGAGGTGTTTGTAGCCTCCGTGGGGTTTGTAAATAAAAAAATATTCCGATCATCACACAATATTATCATGCTGTTTTTATATGGAAAATTGATTGTAATGAGGGCTGTCAAAATATCAGTAGCCAGGGGTAAACCCAGCCCCTACACCGCATTTTCATAAGGCAACCCGTCAGTGGCCTTCATTATGACCCTCTCACATTCCCCAAAAAAATAAAAACCCGTTACTTGGGATCGTTAGCGGGTTTTTTAAATCGGAGGGGACTGTAGCTATCTCTCGGCGATCGTCTATATGGCAGTGCCATTAGTGGTAAGTGCTGCCAAATATTATGTGTCTGAATTCATAAGTGGAAAATTATCTTTCACAATTTGTATTTTAGATGTAAGTATCATTACCTATGCAAATGTCTATTTCGCAGCGATACTGTATGATGATGAGCGTCATGCTGCCGAGAAA
Source organism: uncultured Bacteroidota bacterium (assembly GCA_903917755.1). Classification (GTDB taxonomy): domain Bacteria; phylum Bacteroidota; class Bacteroidia; order Chitinophagales; family LD1; genus UBA1941. The sequence continues at coordinate 11,391 of CAIXBT010000379.1, read as the reverse complement.
CTTTAATCACCCGGCGTGCTGATCCCGGGTTTTAATAATTGATCAAAAGAAAAAATCACCTATATGGCAAAAGAAAAAAAACAGGAAGAACCCTATGAACTGCATCTGAGCCGCACTATCTCTGCATCCGCAGCCTCGGTCTATAAGGCATGGGTCAACCCTAAGCTGCTGTCCAAATGGTGGGGCCCGAAGGGGTTCACGAGTGTGTGCGATATCGCTGTGCGGCCCGAGGGTACGATACAGATCACTATGAAAGGCCCCGATGGCACGGCATATCCGGTGCGTGGCATATATCATGATGTGATCGCGAATGAGTCTCTCTCGTTTTCGCTTTATTCATTCGACGATGATCGCAGGCGTGCGGGCCTCGTCAATCATCATAAGGTGAGTTTTGCGGAGCAGGAGGGCGTCACCACCATCACGCTCGTGGTCCGGGTGGTGCGTGCATCTCCCGCAGTGGTAGGAGCTGTGGCGGGTATGCAGCAGGGCTGGGGCGAGAGCCTGGATAGGCTTACTATTCTTCTCGGCGAAAAATAAAATGCAAATCCCCCTGCCCCCTTTATAAAGGGGGATTAACAGCCCAATACATCCTCACCCCAGCCCTCTCCAAAGGAGAGGGAGCAACTGCCGATACATGTGCCTATACTGGCATTATCAATTGCTATTCCTGCTATCACAAAACTCATCTGCGCTCGGAGCTATGCCACTATTGTGCTATATTTGCATATTATATGTCAAAAACGCAACGATATGATAAAGCTCAAAAGAATACCCAATGCCCAAAAATGGTCGGAAGAAAGGGTGATCATCAATCTGATAGAAGTGGAAAAAATGGCGATGGGTGATGAAGTACTCTATCTCGGTCGCGCACTGATCAGGCAGGGTCTATATGCGAATATATGGGGCTATTGGAAACGAATCTTCGCAGATCACGATAATATCATGGAGGCCATGATGAGAATAGAAACCATATTTGAATCAAAGCTATTCGAGGGGGCGCTGCGCAAAGAGCTCTCGCCCTGGGTGGCGATATTCGGGCTGAAACATAACCACAAATGGAATGAGATCAATACGGATGTAGATGAGCTTCCGGAACCGAAGGCTCGCAGGCCCATAACGGTAGATCTGGGCAATGAAATTCAAGTGCTGCCATAAAAAAATATGGTAAAACAAATGAAGCGCTGCTGTAAATATGGATTTCTTAAATATGTTCTTTGATATAATGAGATTGGGGTATTAAGCTAATACATCCACCCCTACCCCCGCCAGCGGGGGATAAAGTGCCAATGCAGCGTTGTCAATTATCAATTGCTATTTATTGTCCCAGGTGCGGATGAACTGTATCAGCACTTTCTTCATAGATTCGAGGGCCTGAGGATTGATATTCTCTATCACGTCGAGGCGTGTATGATAGCTGGGGTCGAGTTTCTCAGAGTCCATGCCTATCACACAGATGGCCGGAATGCCGTTGATATGAAAGGCCGAAGCATCAGATGCGCCGACCATGAGCGGAAGTTTTTTGACAGGTACCTCTGCCGCGATGAAAGCATCTTCCACCATCTTGACGTGTTCCTTTTTATAAAACACCAGTGTGTTCGTCTCGCTCGTGCCGATAGTCAGGTGCTCGGTATCCTTGATGGTATCGAGATTGAAGAGAAAGGCTTTCTCGCGCAGCAGCTGCTCCTTATGATCTCGCGAATAGGCCCATGAGCCGCGCAGACAGGCCTCTTCGGCTCCGAAGCTGATGATCCGCAGACGCGTATGTTTGAGTTTTTCGGCAGAGAATATCTTGGCCATCTCTACAGCCATAGCTACGCCGGTCAGATTGTCCGAAGCGCCATGCACCACATTGGTACCATGCATGTCAAAGAACACGAGCTGCACCGGAGTCAGCACCGCAAATAGCCACCAGCCATAGCCATACCAGTCGGCATGGATGAAGATGCCGAGGAAAGAATAGATGCCGAGCAGCGAGATCAGAAAACCCGCCATGATGGTCAGCACGGCGCCGTTCTGCTTGAAGCGATACCACCATTTGAACTCCTTTACGCTGTCTATATGGCCCGCCACGATCAGTGTGTCGCGCACCTCGCCGGTGGGTTCGATATCACCTATCACATTCCACGATGGCTTGTTGGGAAAAAGAAAATCGAGCCAATGTCTGTAGGTCACAAAGTGCCCGATGAAAAAGACCGTATTGACGATGCCTACGATGCCCGCGACCATCACATTGAACTTGAGCAGGACGAGCACCAGCACATAGATGGTGCAGAAGCCCTTCAGCGACTGAAAGTGCGACTCGAGCGGCGAGAGAAACTCTTCGACATCTACCTTGCTGCAGTAGCTGCGCAGGATGTCGGCAGTGTAATATTGAGCCTGCTTCTCCTCATCGCTGCCGAAATAGCGGCCACCGAATCTGGATATGATGTCATCTATAAAAGTCAGCATGATTATATGTATTGAACGCTAAGTATAAGTATAAAGCGGCATTAATCGCAGGGGGGAGCGGCTAAATTCAATCTTCGCAAAAAACATTTCATACAAAGAGCGAAAGTTCACCCTCCTAGATCCCTGCCTACCGGCAGGCGGGCTCCCTGAAGGGGGGGACTTCAGTTATAAGCATATGATTGGCTGTTAACCCTCTCCTTCGGGAGATGACAGGGTGAGGATGCATTGGCTGTTTATCCCCCTTTATCAAAGGGGGCAGGGGGATTTGCATTTGCAAATTTCACCGCAGAGGTTTGAGGGGGAGAAGATGAATTGCCTAAACGACTTTCAGGAGCAAGTTGCCATCTATGCCTAGTTTCTCATGCATGGCTTTGAGCAAATTCAGATTAGGTTTTCGTTTGTGGTGCATGATGGCAGAAAGTTTAGTATCAGTCGTATTCAGTAGTTTGGCTACGTCTTTTTGCTTCAATTTTCTTTCATACATTTTCAACTCTATCAGCCCCTGCACCGTTTGAGGCATAGGGATAGAGTAGTGAATGTCCTCATAGGCTTTTACGGTTTTAGTGTGCAGAGCCAGGGCTATTTTTTCCTTTGCGGAAAGAAACTCAAAGCCGCCCTTCTGAGTAGCAATGGCCAGTATGTAATTCAGCTTTTTTTCAGCTGCTTCAAATTCGTTCTTTGTTATTTTGCTTTTCATCTTATACCGTTTTGCAATCTATAAGATCGTATTGTTTATGAGTGCCTACGAACCGGATGTATAGTGTACGTATAGAAAAATGTATCATTACTACTATCCGGTATTTATTCCTGCTTATATCAAATACGTATCAATCGTTGCCTACATAATCCACTGAATTGAAAGTTTGTTTGATCTCGTTCAGATTTTTCCAGTCACTGAGTTCAGTTTCATAGTACCATTTCAGCAATGGTTCTTTAGCTCTGGGTTCATGTTCATAAAACTCAATCAGTTTTCTTTTGCTGATCACTACCATATTGTAAAAATAAAATAAAATTATCAAAAACGAAAAAATAATATCAAAAACGGGAAAACATATTTCCTACAAAGAGCACGAAGAACACAAAAAGGACTGAGAGAAGTGACATACAATATTCCCCTTGTATCAAACTAATTAAATATTGTTTCGCTGCTCGGTCAGGTGCATGGGGTCTATGTTTTTGAGCAACACGCTTTTAGCCTTCATTTATGGACTGCAGCTCTTTTGCGAAAAATAAAAATGTGTGAAATGAAGCCATGAGGCTATTTGAAAAACATAATAATGTTATTAACTATATGTTTCTAACACTCACAACAAATCAAATATACCCACTATGGAAAAAACAGTCTTCATCCATCTGCCGACGGCCTCCATCACACCGCCACGCAATGAACCCGACCTGCACATGGCCTTCGAAGTAGGCGATAGCAGCATGTCTGACGGTACACGACACGGCTATGAGCAGGGCGATATCGTGACGGGCAGGCGTATAGCGCAGCAGCACTGGTGGTCGCAGATACGTATCGCTCACTATGACCTGATCCTGATGCACCGCTGCATCGGCATCCTGCTCAAAAAGGTAATCAGTCATGATGCAGACACAGGCACTATCAGGCTGCACTCGCTGAATGAAAACTATGCCGATTTTGACATCGACATCCGCGATGTGACCCAGCTATATAATGTGATCAAAGTGGAACGAAAAAAATAAACCAGCCTCCTATCTGCCAAATCCCCTCCGTTTCTCACAAAAAAATCAGCAGCACCTCCCCTCCCGCTACTGATAATCAGATGATACAATATGCCGGACGTAAGACACATGACATAAGTCATGGGTACACAGAGTTTTAAGTTTAATTTTGCAAAAAAACACAAATGAGTATCTGGATATCACTCAAAGACGCTCAGCCCGCCACTTCGGTTGATCCCTCGCGAAGTATATCAGTACTGGTGTGCAACTGCAAGACCGGCACCTATACATCTCTGGATGATGGTACGCTATACAACAGTTACGATGCGTGGATCATGTCTGCTTATTATGATTCTGATAAAAAAAGATGGTACAATGACCACTATGGCGAACGTGCCGACCGTATCAAAGCTACCCACTGGATGCCGCTGCCAGCCATCGATTCGCCGGAATGGACAGCCATAGTGCAGCGCACACCCGGCATAGAGGGCGAAGATGAAGACATGAGTCCCTATGTGCTGATCTGCGACCGAAACTCAGACTATGAGAGCTCGATCATCGCTGCACAAAAAGACCTGGACGACGGTTCATGGCATGCCATGCTCGATGTGCTGACAGATGATGACTTTCTGAATGGCGAAGTGAAGGCCACACACTGGTTTCCGCTGCCCGATCCTCCATACGGATTTTGAAGAAAACATCACGCTGGTCGGCGGGGACACCAATCAAATAGAAATACATAAGGACAAATGTAGAATATACCCCTGCCATAGCCCACGATTTCAATCGTGGGTCAATGATCTACTACAGCCAACCGGACCGATAAATTGCCATTCCGCACAGATATTTCTATGATATAACAGACAATAGCAGCCTTATTAGAAACCTATAAGAAAAGTCCCATGCCCAGATGATTTTAGTCATGACAGGTATAGCATGCAGGTCGTAATTTTGCCTTATAAATCAATCTACATTATGACTAATACCATCAAAGTAACAGAGATCATGACCAAAAGCGTCATCGTCGCTAACGTAAACAGCACTTTCGAACAAGTAATGCGTTTCTTCACCGAATCCAATATACAGCATCTGCCAGTGACCGACAATGGCGCTCTGGTAGGTATGCTCAGCGTAAAAGATATGGCCGATTTCGTATTCAAACAGGTCAAAAAAGGCCTCAGGGTAGACCTGCCTTCTCTCAATTCTTCATTCAAGGTGAGCGAAGAAATGACATCAAACCCGATCACTATCGGCCCCGAAGAAACAGCCTATCACATAGTCGAGATACTGGCCGAGGGCAAGTTTCAGGCACTACCGGTGACCGTGAATAACGAACTGCAGGGTATCGTGACAAACAAAGACCTCGTGCGAATGCTGCGTTGGGAATACACGCACTAGACCGCATCACTATCCGGCCCTTCCCGGCCACCGGGAGGGGCCGGATGGTAAATTGAATTTAGCCGTAAACATATTTTTTAGTTTTATTTTGCAAATTAAAAAATTAAGCATACATTTGCCCTCGGAGATGCTTTGACCAGCTCATTGCACTCATTACGTCCGCGACACAGCACAATCTTATTGCATTGTCAGTCACCCATTGTACTCTTTCTATCCTGATCATTCTCATCAGTGCTTTCACACTTTCGCTCGCCATCATGGGCCTCTGGATCTGTTTCAACTGGCAGGGCATGATATTCGAACCGCTGGCCTATCACATAGAGTCCATCTGCTACAGATATCATGTGCCGCACTATCTGCTCAAGCCGCTCTGGTCATGCCCCACATGCATGAGCAGCTTCTGGGGACTGGTGTTTTACATCGTGCTCGGCCATGAGTTTCTCAGCCCTATGCAGATGCTCCTGCTGCTGCCCGTCACAGCCTTTATCAATACACTCTTTTGCATTTTATTGAACAAAATAAGTGATGAAGGATGCGGGTGACAATTAACAATGGATAATGAATAATGAAAATACATCTGCGGGAGAATATAAAATCCGAAACTCTGTAAATAAAAAATGGCAACATACTCCGAATACATACAGCCTTCGAAGTGGCGCAGTGAGGGACAGTGCACATGTGGTGGCTCACTGACGCTGAAATATGAGAACATAGCCGACAGAAGTATCAAGCTGCGTATCAAGCCCAATAAGGGCCGCTTCAATCTCTATAGTCGCCGATGGAACGAATGGGACAAACCCCTCGATCAGCTGGAGCAGATACTACAGGCGCATGGACTAGGATAAGCAGCTGCGGCAGATAGCGAAGATAACGTAGATCAAATGATCATCTGCGAAATCAGCGAGGTCTGCGGGAGAATAAGAAATCTTAAATCAATAAATAACATACATGAATCTGACTAAGATCAAACAGCTGCTGGGCATCCGGCCCGACCATTTCAAAGACAGCCAGCAGGTCATCGAACATGCCTTCACCGTAGGTGGCATAGACTACTATCAGCACACCGATGAGATGAATATGCCCTATCGGCGCGCGCTCAAGGCACTGACATTCTACAAAGAGCTCGACATGAAGTGCGACAGGCTCTATCTCGAGAGCCACATCAAGGCGATGGAAAATCTTTTTGCGGGCAAGAAGATAGGCTTTGAAGAGATGAGCAAAATGAAGCGCCTGAACGACCAGCTCAAAGAGCGTGTGCAATGGGCCCTGATAGACGACCATGTGTACAAGATCGCCTCCGTGCGGTTTTTCGACAGGTCAGAAAATCCGAACGACTACGACTACAAGTACAATAACAAAAAGATCAAACACTGGAAGCAGCATGAACCGGTGAAAGATTTTTTTTTGCGCGAGCCTATACTGAGGTTGGTACCGTTTTTAAGATCTGCTCCGATAGATTTAGAGAGCTATTCGACAGTGGTAGAAGAGTTGACCAGGGCACATTTGGACTATATCTGGGAGATGTTGTCACCGGAGCAGAAGACGGAATTACAAGGATCTACAGGGATCTCATCTTCGGAGGAGATACTTCCAAGGAAGTGACCATCGCACACATGGGTATCTACGACTATCTCTCGCAGCTCAACGACAGGATCAAATTCATCAAAAGCGAAAATGCAAAAGCAGAAAAGAATTTATGATCATTGATAATCACTCAGTACTGCTCTGATGTATATGTTCAGCCTTAAAAAAGTTTCTGCCCTTGTGGACATGTCCGAGAAATCTATGAAGAAGATATTCTGCCATAGTCCAGCATATAATGCCGATAATAAATGCAAAGATTAGCATAGCAATAAGTTTTTTTCTACCCCCGATAAACTGACGACTAAGTGAAATTACTTATTTTATTCTGCATTAACACGCATATCGCTTATCCATTTGCGACTATATTGTTTGAGCGAAGCACCGCTGATACCACCAAACACCTAAACAGCCAGCCCCGATATTTTCCTGCCTACTAATGTGATGGTGATTTTGAATAAAATAAAGGTTTTATCAGTTTCAGTCCGGATCCAGCACCTTAACACTGGCTCTCCTGAATCTGCCTTACCAAACTTAAATCCAGCGAAGGTGATCTCCGTGAATTTTCCCATTGCGGAATCCACCGTATGTAGAATGGATAAAACCTTAGGCAAGGTCGAGTCATTTTTCAATCGGTCGTCAAGCAAAAAAACAACACTATCCGTATTATATATACTCACGAATTTCATGGCGATAGGCTGAAGACTATCGACAGTGGCAAGATCATGTATGGAGTAATCGCTTTCGACTGTGGACGATTTATCTTTAAAAACTACATTGATCTGGTCAAAATTCACCTCCTTGGCAGGAATATTCTTATAAAAATAATAAGCGCCGACCGATGAACCATTTTCATCATTATTGGTCTTGGCACCTTCAAATTCCAGTTCAATATATTTGTGTGAGCCCTCCCTGGTGTCGGCTGACCTGCCGTGGTTGACATAAAGAAAATGCAAGCGTCCTCGCTTCAACCAAAAATCAAACACGATTGAAATCATGGACCAGGGTTTTTCTATGTGTTCCTATTTGGTTAATGCATTCGCCTCACCCCGACCCTCTCCAAAGGAGAGGGAGCAACAGCCAAGACCCACTCCCTGTTCAAGCCTCCTCGCTTGAAGCATAAAATCAAACACGATTGAAATCATGGACTAGGGTTTTTCTATGTGTTCCTATGTGGTTAATGCATTCGCAGCCACCGTATTTCTACTATTCTTTCCGGTACAAATACGGAGAAAAATATACATGTTGTGACACATGCCTTTTTATTTGATAAATATGACCAAAGTCATATAATAATAAATTTCGCTAGGTGGATTATAACCCATACATTTATATTTCTAAAAACATAAAGCTATGAACAAAACACTACTCATTTCAGCTTTGTGCCTTACTGTCACGTGCATCCGCGCACAGATCCTGAGCCCTCAGGTCATCTCCTCTACCGGGGCTTATTCAGCAGTAGGCAGCTATAGCATCTCCTATACCGTAGGAGAAATGTCGGCAGTGGAGACATTCACCGGCAGCGGTGGCGCTCCCATACTCACACAGGGTTTTCAACAGCCCAATGACCTCATCAACGGCATTCTGGATGTCCAGAAAGATGCCAACGGGACCTTCGTCGTCTACCCCATACCCGCCACAGACAATCTCTGGTTCGGATATGAATATGACGAGCCCGGACAGGTGATCATAGATCTCTATGACATGACCGGACGCAAACTGGACTATACACTCACGGAGAACTACAGCAGCGGCAAAGTGACGCACAACTTTGACTGCAGCATCTATGCTTCGGGCAACTATCTGCTGGTCTCAAGGTTTACCGCACAGAGCGGGCAGACCAAACTGATCAGCAAAAAATTTCAGGTCTTCAATTAATAAACCATCTAAATCCAATATAATATGAAACACATCAAACATTTATTGACGGTACTCACCATACTGCTGGCACTGGGCCTCACGGCGCAGGTACCTCAGCAGATCAACTACCAGGCAGTGGTGCGCAATGCGAACGGGACCACGGTAGCAAACAATACGCAGGTCAAACTGCAATTTATCATTCACGATGTATCGTCTTCAGGCACTCCGGTCTATACCGAGACCTCGAACCTCCTGACCGCAAACCAGTTCGGGCTCGTGACCACAGCCATAGGACTCAACGGCCACCTCGACACAGTGATCTGGGGCACCAATACCAAATGGCTGCAGGTGAAGGTCGATGTGGGCAATACAGGTACATTCACCGATATGGGTACCACACAGCTCAATGCCGTGCCTTATGCCCTCTATGCAGCTAACTCTCCCGCAGGCTCTACCGGCCCATCAGGCCCTCAGGGCAATACCGGTGCTACAGGCCCTACAGGTCCTACAGGTGCCGGTGCTACAGGTCCCAGTGGCCCGACAGGTATAGGCGGTGGTCCTACAGGCCCTACGGGTCCTACAGGTCCTACAGGATCGGGCGGTGGTGCCACAGGCTCTACAGGCCCCTCAGGTACGAATGGTACCAATGGCGTGACAGGACCAACCGGCCCTTCGGGAACGAACGGTACTAATGGCTCTACCGGCCCTACAGGTCCTACTGGTGCAGGTGCTACAGGTGCCACAGGACCTACAGGCCCGGGCAGTGTGAACGGTACGGTAAACTATGTGGCCAAATTTACTGCTGCTACCGCAGTGGGCAACTCTCAGTTGTTTGACAATGGTACCAATGTAGGTATCGGTACTACCACACCTAACTACGACCTCCAGATCAACAAAGGCTCTGATGTCAGCATCCAGCTCACCAACAGTACATCAGGTTCTACAGCTTCAGACGGTATGCGCCTGCGCCTGAACGGACTGAACGGATTTCTCGTGACAAATGAAGTGGGCAACCTTGATCTCGGTACTAATTTCAACTCATGGATACGTATCACCAGCGTAGGCAATGTGGGTATAGGTACCCTCACACCTAATGCACGCCTTCAGGTGATGGGCCACGGCCTCTATGGCGGGTATTTCTCTACAGATACTGCCTATGAATATGCACATGTCATACATGGTCAGTATACCGGCACCGGCACCTATGACGGGGTGGGTGTGTACGGATATTCTCATCCTGCAGACTGGTATGGTATCGGAGGATATTTTTCAAGTACTTATATAGGTACTTATTCAGAGGCTATCGGAAGCGGCGCACATGGCTATGCGGGAGTATATGGATCTGCCTCCTATCTCAACACAGATACCGGCGCTACATTCTATGGCGTAGAGGCTGCAGCCACTGCTAATGTGGGCAAGGCCTACGGCGGCTGGTTCATGAGCAATGGTGGTGTAGGTACAGGTGTATATGGAACGTCATACAATGCCAAAGCTTCTGCAGTGTCTCGCTACAACTCCGGTGGCGGAGGCAATGAAACTCCGGCTATATGGGGTAGCATCAGTACTTCTCAAAACAACTTTGTCACAATGGCCGTAGCAGCTATCAACACAGATACACTGAGCAACTATCCGATGGGTCTGCTGGCTGCATCTGAGTCTGTGGGCGGTTTCGCAAACAATGCCTACGGTGCTTATGCAGAGGTGTACGGACATGCTACCAACTATTCCATAGCTGTGCTGGGTGATGCATCATACAGCAGCGCCGGTACAGCCAACTATGCTGGATATTTCTTGGGCGATGTATATGTGAGCGGAACACTGTCTAAGGGCGGTGGTACTTTCAAAATAGACCACCCGCAAGACCCCGAAAACAAATTCCTCATACATAGCTTCGTCGAAAGCCCCGATATGATGAACGTATACAATGGCAACACCACTACAGATGCCAATGGCGAAGCGATAGTAGACCTGCCTTCATACTTTGAGGCAGAGAACAAGGACTTCCGCTATCAGCTCACCAGCATCGGACAGCCATCTCAGATATGGGTAGCTGAAAAGATCAGCGGCAATAAGTTTAAGGTGAAATCTGACAAGCCGAATGTAGAGATCAGCTGGCAGGTGACCGGTGTGAGACAGGACGCATGGGCTAATGCTAACCGCGTAGTACCTGAGCTCGAAAAGAAAGGCGTAGAGAAAGGCAAATTCCTCCATCCTGAACTCTATGGCAGATCTGCCGAATACAGAATGCCGGCTACATCGGCCAGAAGAGAGAAGACAAACGATCCTAACTTCAAGACCACAGCCGAGCTGACCCAAATGCAGCAGATAGCTGATAAGGCCAAGAAACTGAACAAAACAAAATAAAGTCCCTCAGGCAAAACAGGAGCCGTTACCCATGTCGGGTAGCGGCTTTTTTTT
>CAIXBT010000378.1 GCA_903917755.1 uncultured Bacteroidota bacterium | reverse complement strand
GTAGCTCTATGCGCTGAGTAGCTGCGCAAACTGCCATACATCCTCAAAGGAATTGTATAATGGCACCGGAGCCACTCTGATCACATCGGGTTCGCGCCAGTCTGCTATCACGCAGGCTTTGGTCAGCCGGTCAAATATCTTCCTGCCGTCTTTTTGTGTTTGCAGAGAGATCTGGCAGCCGCGCTCAGAGGGAGATGAGGGAGTGATAATTGACAATTGACAATTGGCACATTTCAGCGTCCTGCTGCTTTTTTCGGGCAATAATTCTCGCGAATCCTGTATTTTAGCCCAAGTGGTGATTTAGGACATAAGCAACAAAAAAATAATCTTATATTTAAAATTATAAAATCCAAACTTGATCAGAAATTCCACCCTTTTTTTATTGGTTTTTTTGAGTGCTTCGTGGCTCTACGGGCAGGATACGCATTTCTCGCAGTTTTATGCCAGCCCGCTCACTCTCAACCCTGCGCTGACAGGTATCAATGATGGCACCTACAGGGTCTCGGGCATCTACCGAAATCAGGATCGCAGTTTTACCACACCTTATGTCACCTATACCGGGGCCTTTGATATCAAACTCCTTCAGAATCTGCTGAAGAGTGATGTATTCGGCATCGGGGCAGTGTTTCTGGGAGACAGATCGGGAGATGGGGTGCTGACCATGAATAGCGCCATGATCTCCGCTTCCTATCATAAGTCGCTCGGCAAACAGCACAATCATTTCATCGGCATCGGCATTCAGGGTGGCTACACACAGAAATCAGTCAACTGGAATCAGCTTTCTTTTCCCGATCAGCATGTCAATGATTTCTTTGACCTGACCAAACCTAACAATGAGAGCATAGCTAAGGGCACAGTGAGTTATTTTGACCTTAATGCAGGTCTTTTGTATCAGGGCTGGGTCAAAAAGGAAGACATCGGGATATTTGCCGGTGTGTCTTTTGCCCACCTTACTTCGCCTAAGGAATCTTTCTATAGTGATAATACTCGCCTGCCTATGCGCTACACGGCACATGCAGGTGCATACATTAAACTCTCTAAGCATTTTTACCTGACACCTAATGTATTGTTCCTCTATCAAAACAAAGCGATGGAGACCAATCTGGGTACAGCAGTGGAGTATCATGTCAATATGAAGAAATCGCCTTTTATTGTTTTCGTCGGGGTATGGGACAGGATCAATGATGCATTCATAACCAGTGCCGGTCTGGAATATTATAAGGTCAGAGTTTCATTCGCCTATGACATCACGACCTCATCACTCACCTATGCTACTCAAAACAGAAGCGCCTTCGAACTGGCCATCGTCTATACAGGATTTATCAAGTCAAAAGACATTCAGTATCCTAAACTGGTACCATGTCCCAGAATGTAGCGTATCAAATGAGAAGAACACATATCATAATATCAGTTTGTTTAGGTATCCTCTGTATAGCCTCCCTTCAGCTGTTTGCATCGGGCACACCAAAATTTGACAAGAAGAAATATATCAAAGCCGCAGACAAGGCATACAAAGAGGGGAATATATATGCTGCTACAGACCTCTATCAGCAGATACTCGAGCATGACCCTGCCGGCACAGCTATTTTGATGAATCTCGCTAACACTTACTATCAGGCGAGAGATTACGAGAGTGCGGAAAAATATTTCACACAGGCATACAAAGCGGATTCTACCATCAATACAGTGGCACTATACTATCAGGCACTGATGATGAAGATGCAGGGCAAATATGAACTCGCCATCCCGGTCTTCAATCGTTTCATTAAAATATATAAGACCGGCGATAATGCTACGGCTATGCGCAAATGGGCAAAGACTGAAGCTGACGGATGCAAATTCGCACTGCAGGAGATGAAGCCCAATCCGAATATCGTATTGACACATCTCGACAGAGAGGTAAATTCAAACTATGCGGAAGCGTCGCCGGCTTTGGTCAATGACATGCTTTATTTCGCTTCTATCAAGAGCGATACGGTGATAGCGATGAAAAGCAATATGGACAAAACCGAATCCGAGCAGGTTCACATGAAATTATTTTCAAGCAAGATCACTGATGGTACTTACAGCGCATCGGCGAGAGTAGAGGAGCTTAGAAAACCCAATAAGCATATCACTAATCCATCCTTTTCGGCTGACGGCAAGAAATTCTTCTATACCGAATGTGATGGTGAGTTCTCGGGTTTCAACTGTCAGATATTTACCGCAGAATATAAAGATGGAAAGATAGGAGAGCCGCATGCTCTCGGCCCCGAGATCAATATGCCGGGTACAACTAACACTCATCCATACTATGCCAAAGTAGGCGGAGTGGGTGATGTGCTGTATTTCGTTTCCAATCGTCCCGGAGGCAGAGGCGGCCTCGATATCTGGTACTCTATGGTCAATCGTAAAGGTGATTTCGCTCCGCCTAAAAACTGCGGCAGCAAGATCAACTCAGATCGCGATGAGGTTAGTCCCTTTTATGATGGCGCCACGAATACTTTATATTTCAGCAGCAATGGATGGATCAGTATGGGCGGGCGGGATATTTACAAAAGTGAAGGCGAGCCGGGCAAGAACAGCAGTATAGAAAATCTCGGCGCTCCATTCAATTCTTCATGCGATGATTTTTATTATCGTTTCATCGGCGATTCAAAAAAGGGTTATCTGGTCAGCAACAGGCCCGGTATATTCTCTGTGCGCGGCAAAACCTGCTGTGATGATATTTTCAGTTATCAATATCTGCGTCAGATACATATAGCGGTCAAAGGCCGTGTGATAGATCAGGCTACTGACCAAACGATACCGGGGGCTTCAGTCAATCTCTCTCTGAAGAGCGAAGCACAGACAGGCAATGATGTGGTCATAGCCACCGATACCACTCAGGGAGAAAAATTATACTTTTTCAATCTCAAAGAGGAAAAGCAATATAAACTCTCAGGAGCCAAGGACGGATATTTTGCTGTGGCCTCTGAGTTTAATACACTTGGCATAAAAAATTCAGATACCCTTACTGTCAATCTGTACATGAAGCGATTTGAGAAAGACAAGGAGTACAGACTGAGCAATATCTATTATGATTTCAATAAATGGGACCTGCGCGATGAGTCAAAGAGAACGCTTGACACACTATATGGTATCCTGACGGAGAACCCGACCATCATCATTGAACTCGGTTCACATACGGATGCACGCGGATCGGATGCATATAATCAGGACCTGTCTCAAAAACGTGCTGAAAGCTGTGTGACCTATCTGCTCAGCAAAGGACTCAGCAAAGACCGAGTCACAGCCAAAGGATATGGCAAAACAAAACTATTGCAGGACTGTACCAAAATAGCTGAGTGCCCTACTGATCAGAATGGTGACTGCGAATGCCACCAATTGAACAGAAGGACTGTCTTTAAGATAACCGGTGAACTGGACAGGAAACTTTTATACGATAACAATGAATAAATCTTAAAATACCTGATCGGATATCAGATATTAAAACCATTTTATGAAGAAGTTTTTGTTTTTAATTTTCACTCTGATCGCCACAGCTGGCTACTCACAGCAGGTGATCCTGCTCATCACCGATACTATATCTTCGGGCGATCCTGCATTTGACTTCACGACAGGAGGTGTAGGCACGATGACCGGAAGTAACAAATGGGTGATCAATAATAATTATGCAGGTGGCGGTATCTACCCGGCCACATCTCCTCAAGATTCAGTTGCTTCAGGATTTGGTACCATTACCCATGCGCCATATTCATATTATCTCCACATCTATGATAGTATCGGTGCTCAAGGCGGTAGAGCAGCAGATTGCAACTGGAATCCCGCTACTGCCAGTGACCGTTTCGTCTTTTTGAATAATGGTTTCTGCTCACTTGGTTTGACAGATGTAACTTTTACTTTCTTCTGGGTAGCGGGTGGTGACAGCATGTCATACGGGCAGCTATACTACCGGGCCAACGGAGGTCCCTGGACACAGACAGGCAGGCCCAAATATCAGGGTCAGACAGACTGGCTATATGAGCAGGTGATAGATCCTGCATTCAACAATGTACAGAACCTTCAGTTCGGTTTCCGCTGGGTGAATCCTACTGATGCCATCTCACCTAATATGTCATTCGGGGTCGATGATATCATAGCCGTAGGTACTTATAATGATGCTGTCACGAATCCCGTGCATATCACTATCACATCATTCATGCCCGATACAGTATGCGAAAATCAGGACCTGTTTTTCACATATAAACTCTCTGCACCTCTGTGTGACGGGCAATATGATGTGGAAATACTGAACAGCTCCTATCAAAACGTAACAGGGAACAGCATCACAAATTTCAGTGTGTTCGCACCTGATACCACCGGCTCGGTGTTCATGCAGCTGCCTACAGGTCTGGTGGGAAACTGTTTTCATATCGTGCTCGTGCGCTCTTCTCCTCCCCCTGCTATAATTGGTGATACGAGTATTTGCTTTTCTATCGTCAGGTGCCCCACTACTATCAATACGCAGACCGTACCTGTCACGACCGATGCAGATACGGCCTGTATACTGAGCGAACTGGATGTGTATTTCACCTCGTCGGGTACCTTTAATGCAAACAACGTCTATACTGCACAGCTATCTGACTCTACAGGCAGTTTCGCTCATCCATTTCAGTTGGGTACCCTGCAGTCGAGGCTGGATTATGGCTCACCTCCGGGAGATGTGTCGGGTCTGATCCCTGCCAATGTACCTGCGGGCTGTGGCTATTATATACGTGTCATCTCAAGTTCACCATATACTGTCGGTACTACTTATGGTCCTTTCTGTCTCAAGCATTGCGATGAAGAGACCAACAATATCACAGACCTGCATTACTGTATCGGTTTCCCATATCCAACGGATACGCAAAGATTCGTGATCAAGACTCATCAATGGAACAATCAGGCCGTTTACGATACCTGCAATAATTTCACCGTCGAGCTGCTGGATATGACGACATTCAGAGTGGTGAATATCGGTGGCATCGGAATATTCCATGTCAACAGGTCTGATACTTTCCAGCTAGTAGTGGGTCCTCCATCGGCTCTGGCTGCTGCGGGTATAGCCCCCGGTGCATATTATATGCGCGTGCTGTCGAGCTGTTCCAGTAGCCCAACAGATACGCAGGGTACCGTCATCAGGATCACCATAGGGGAACCAAATCCCGCTGCTGAAGTACTCACCGCATATCCTGATACTGTCTGTCTCAATGTGGCATCGTATTTATATTTCAGCCCTTATAATTTTCAATCAAGTTATGTCTGGCTTTCAGCAGCATTCAATAACGGACTTCCTTCTGCCATTCCACCCGGTTATAATGGTTTCGGTGTGATCTTTAATACAGGTGCTCAAACTGGATTTTACACATTCAGAGTTCGGGAGACCAATTTCGGTTGTCCGGGTCCCTGGAGTCCGCTGGACAGTATTCTCGTACTGACGCCTCCCAAGGCGCAAATATCGGGACCGGCACTGACCTGCTTTGGTGATACGGCTATCTTTTATGCCACTTTCTCTCCTGCTACCTACTGGAGCTGGACCACACCGCCGGGGGCACATGTGGTAGATCTGGGAAATAATGAAAGGGTACTCGTATTTGATTCTGCAGGTACCTATACGATCTCTGATCAGGCCAGTAACCAATGCGGTTCGCAAAGTGATACATTCACATTCACAGTGGCTAAACTGCTGGATGTCCAGATCGCACCCAAGCAGAATTTATGTTTCGGTGATTCGCTGCGGCTCAATGCCAATACTGTCGGTGCCTCGCGGGCTCTGCTCACGATAGACTCAGGCACAGCCGGCAAACCGGGTGCCATGTTCAACCTCATAGCTCATGATGACCTGACGATAGATTCATTCGCCTGCAAGGTGCTGCTCGGCGGCGGCCAGCAGGTAGATGTGGCCATCTTTCAGAAAGTAGGACCCTATCAGGGCACCGAGCTTAATAACAATGTATGGCCTTATATTCTGACATCTTCAGCTATCACTACGGGTACTAATCAGATGACCACACTACCTGATTATCTCGGACTGACCATGTCCAAAGGCGATACATTCGGTATCTATCTGACCACGGTAGACTCTCCGCAGATCAATATAGCCTATAGCCCGCCGGGTTCTCCGGGCACAGAGGGCACGGTCTATCGTACAGACGGTGTGCTGGATTATGTGCAGGGAGTGATCAATAATCTCGCTCCTCATTATCAGCCTTTTGGTGCCTATCTGGCTACAAGGGTATGGGATGGTATCGTGTACTATCACACCAAGGCGGGTCTGCACTATGCCTGGAATACAGGAGACACCACCAGCTCGATCAATGCTTTCCCGTCTGCCGATTCTACATATACGGTGAGGATGTTTGATAATACAGGTTGTAATACCAGCGATACGGTTCATATGAAAGTGAATCCTATACCGACACTCAATGTAGGGCCGGATACGGTGATCTGCGACGGACTCACGTATGTCATCCCCGGTGTATCGTCAGCCACATCTATCATATGGAGCCCCGCATCAGGTCTGGACAATCCGAATATCATCACGCCAAAGTTTCATTACAGCGATAGCGTATCATATATGGTCATTGGCACCTTTGATTCGACAGGATGTGCGGATACTGTCCATCTCAATATCGGTGCCATCAACTGTGCGAGCTATATAGATGCGCCTCAGGCATTCTCTCCAAACGGAAACGGGGTGAATGACCATTTTACGCTGTTCGCAAATAAAATAGCTGAGTACGATCTGAGGATATACAATAGATGGGGTGAACTGGTATATGAGAGTACTGACCTGTCTGAACTC
>CAIXBT010000377.1 GCA_903917755.1 uncultured Bacteroidota bacterium | reverse complement strand
GTGAGCGGCGCGAATAGATGAAAATACAGCCAAAACCGATCAATTGTATAAATTGCGCTAAAATCAATAAAAGGATTGGATTCACTGCTCACCAGGCTCAAGTCACAGTTGCGACTATCGACCGTATCCAGCTTGCAGCTTTTTCAACTCACCCGCTACTCGGGCTTTGTACTCATCGGCATCTCATTTGCCAGATTGGGTATAGCCAAGAGTGAGATAGGGCGTTTTGAAACCTTTCTTTGGCTCATGGGCCTGTTCAGTTTCTTCTGGATAGCCGGATTGATGAACTCTATGCTCGCCACCTACCCGCGACAGACAGAAGCCGACAAGAAACAATTGCTTTTCTCTACCTTCAGCCTCATTCTTATGCTCAGTGCAGTGGCTGGAGTGGTGCAGCTATTCGTGGGCGGGTCAGCACTTGGGCTGGCTTATCTACTATTGAATAATGCTTCATATGTAGTCGAGTACATCCTTTTCCTTCAGGATCATCGACGCAGGCTTATCATATATGGAGTAGCGATGTTGGTCATACAGTTTCTTCTGTGCATAATACCTACATATATATATGGTGACACCCACTATTCCATGTATGGGCTGATCATTGCTGCCGGGATCAAGTTCATATATATAGTATACCTGCTCAGACAGCATACCCTCACAGAGTTTAGGATCGAGAAGATCAAGCAGCTCTTTTTGCTCTCACTGCCGCTGATGGCGAGTTTCTTTGTGAACGGATCTGCCGAATATATAGACGGGGCTGTGGTGAAACATTACTTCACGCTGGCAGATTTCAGCGTATTCAGGTATGGATCAAGAGATTTCCCTTTGTTTACCATTCTTGCAGCTACACTCAGTATGAGTATGATCCCCAAAGTAGCTGAAGACCTATCTGCCGGACTTGATACCATCAGGAGCCAGTCTCTTAGGTATATGCATTTCTTTTTCCCGCTGGCCATCGCTCTTATATTATGTGGAAAATGGCTATTTACACTCTTTTTTACTGTACAGTTTGCTGAAAGCGGTAGCATATTCGTAGCACTGATGCTTCTTACTATTCCCAGATTGATGTTTCCACAGACCATCCTGACCGGATTGAAAGAAAACCGGCTGATACTAGTGACTGCCATAATAGAAATGCTCATTAATATAGTAGTGAGTGTCGTTTTAGCTCAGCATTTCGGGCTGGTCGGCGTGGCTTTTGGTACGGTCATCGCATTTATCTCCGAGAAAATGTTGATGATCGCATTTTTGTACTATAAATACGACATTTCACCATCGCGCTACATTTCTTTTGCACCTTTTGCCATCTATTCGGCATTGACCATCCTTTCTTACCTCCTGTCGCTGCGTTACTAAGGCGAAATAATACATTCAAACTCCTTTCATTTACAGGCTTTTATCGATCAAAGTGATTTTATTGACGATCAAGTGTAACCTTCTTTCGTCGACTACCGTAATACTATACATAAAGCTTGCAACATGAAACAGATCAACACAAACACCCTTAAAACCCTGATCACCCTTGCAGCAGTAGTAATCGTAAACTTTAGCTTCGGCAAAACATATACCGCCATCAACTCAGGCAAATGGTCTGATGCTAACACTTGGGAAAACGGAACACCAGGTAACACTATCAGCTCAGATGACGAAGTGATCATCAAAAATCACATCACAATGAACACTGATGTAGCTGTAAACGGAACCCTGACATTAGAGAAAGGTTTCACTATGATGAGCAACAAAACTCTGGTAATAACTAACACAGGCAAACTGATAAACAACGGAAACCTCACAGTAAAAAGAATAATCAACGAAGGCACTATCAATAATAACTCAATGATGGAGTCAATGAACGAACTGGAAAACAAAGGCACTATCAATAACAACTCAAACATAATGGCCGGTACAAACATCCTTAACTTCGGTGGCAATGTATCAGGCAATTCAGGAACTTACTTCGCTAACGGCAGCGTAATATCATCTTCAGATGCAAAATATGGCAACAATGTAAAAATATACAACAGCCCATCTCAATCCACAGCTACTGAGTCCAACATGTCTCTCGAAGCACAATCAGTAAACGGTAACGTAATGCTGACAGTAAGCAACCCAAGCGGCGAACCAGTAAAGAAATTCACTATCGAAAAAAGCTACAACGGTACCAAATATGAAGTAGTAACTGATGTGACAGCTTCAAACAGCACCATAGCAATGGTTTATCAAGATAAAAATGTAGAACAAGAAACTGTACACTACAAAGTAAGAATTAATGATGCGAACTACTTACCTCAGGCAACTGTTAGAATGGCACTCGCTAGTGCATCTATCAGATAGAAGTGAAGGGTTCGGGTTTTAATAATGAAAGATCGGTCGGAAGGCCGGTCTTTTCATGTTTTAGGCAGATGGTTGAAATAATGAGATTTAATAAAGAAAAAAAACAATTCGACTTGCAATTTAATTTTCATTAAGTTATCTTTAAGAAAGAAATATGAAACTCGATGAAAAACCACTTATTCACTTTCATTCTACTTTGCGTTTGGCTATCGGCTAGTGCAGTAGCACCCGATGCTCATAAGCAGACCTTTGCCAAGAAGGACCCTTTTCAATCTGCGGTCTTTCTTCGGAACAATGAAATTTTCAATGACTACAGGAATGAGCACATTCTGTATTATGCAGATCACGATCATGTGAATGTATATTTTACAGAAAAAGGCCTCATATACAGGGTCAGTGACAAGGATCATAAGAAGCTCAAAGAGCAAAAAAAAGAAAAAGACAAAGAGGAAGAGGGTATCCCGGTGAATATATGTACTGTGACTATGGATTGGGTGGGCGCCAATCCTAATCCCATCATCATACCCAACGATCAGGCTGAAGGCTATCACACTTATTTCAAAAAAACAGATGCAGGTTATAAAACCATCGTAACAAATGGTTTCAGAACTCTGACCTATAAGGATATTTATCCCGGTATAGATGTGGTTTATAGTTTCCCTGATAAAGGAGGCATCGAATATGATCTGATCGTCAGACCCGGTGCTGACCCGAGCCGAATAAAAATGAAATATGGCGGTGCGATCAAAAAAATAAAAAAAGATAATCAAGGCAATATTCATATTTCCACTACCCTATCGGGAGATATCATCGAGCATGCACCTGTCAGCTATACGGATGATGGACCAGTAGCTTCTTCTTTTGAACTGAGCAATAATATGCTTCAGTTTCTCATCACTAATAATTACGATCCCAATAAAACGCTGACCATCGATCCCTGGGTCACTACGCTGACCACCATACCACCTACGAATATGGGGTTCAACGTGGATTTTGATTTTCTGGGAGACCTCTTTGTGTTTGGAGCAGGTGCCAGCAACTCATACGATCTCACTGATTTCTTTCAGATAGCTAAGTATTCACCCACAGGCACCTATCTATGGACCTTCGGTGGCTCAGTCGCATCGCCTGCATGGAATACTTCTGATCCCGGCATCATTAATTATCCGAGCAATTTTATTGTAGACAGAAACACAGGGAAAACCTATACCGGCCAGGGATATTATGATGTAGGAACGACTACCGTGAGGGTAAATGCCAGCGGTGCATATGACAACTTCATATCTACTCAAAACAGTAATGTGCAAGAGACATGGTGCTATGCCTATAACTGTGCCACCAATGCGGTGATCGGTATGGGCGGTGGCACGACCTCCAATCTAAACATGGGTGTCATCAATACTACTACGGGTGCCACTACTCCGTCCAATGTAACAGGATTGGGAGGTACCAGTCAGGATATAGCCTGTGGTACTTATGACTCTGCCGGAAGTTTATATGTCATTCTCGCAAATGGCGGACCATATACTAATACAATCTATAAAGTAAATGCAAGCTATACCGGAAACACATGGGCTAACAACTCAAACTATACGACCTTTGTAGAACTGGCGAATAAACCGTTCTGGTCAGGATATCCTAACTCAAATGGTTTTAGCTGTCTGGCTGCGAATGGTAGTTATCTGTATTATTACGATGGTTATAATGTAGCAGCATATGATCTTACCACCGGAAATCAAGTCGGTACGGCGACTACGATAGCGGGATACAGTACACTGGCACAGGGAGGTATAGCGGTGGATAATTGCAATAATGTCTATGTGGGTGGCCAGGGAGTGATCAAGACATTTAGTTTTGATGGTTCAACCTTCACTCCTCATGCTGACATTTCTCTGAGCGGAGCTTTCACCAGTGATCCTGTTTTCGACCTAAGATATAATTCTGCCACAAACCTGATCTATGCCACAGGTACCGGTTTCATCGGCACCTATGTAGCTACTCTCAGCACTACCTGCAACACGGTTGGCTCTTATACCGTTTCAAATACCCATTCATGCAACTCTATCACAGTGCATGTATCGCCGGCAGCCAGTTTGAACCCCAAAGTATTCTCTTATGTATTGACCAATAGCTCGGGTACTATAGTGAGTCAGCTGAATAGCACGACAGATACGATTTATGCGATTACGGGACTTGCAACAGGCACTTATATTCTGCAGGTGCAGTGGAACGCAAACTGCGGTGGATCTTCAGTCACAGACACTATATCTGTCAACTGTAATGATACACTTGCAATATCCAGAGATACATCTATCTGCACAGGGCAACCCGTAACCCTTACTGCCACTGCATCGCTGCCGGGTGGTACATATCTTTGGTCTCCAGGAGGTGCTACCACATCTACTATTCATGTGTCACCTGCTGCTACCACTACGTATACGGTCACATGCACACCGCTCAGCGGGCCTACCATGACTGCCAGTGTGACCGTCACGATACTTCACGCACCCACAGTGACTGTAAATGATACCACTGTATGTCAGGGCCGAAGTGCTACATTGACCGCCACTCCTAATCCTGCAGGAGGTACCTACAGATGGACTCCGGGAGGCGCTACTACTCAGAGCATCACTGTGACACCTGCATCGACCACCACATATTCTGTCACTTACTCTCTAGGCACCTGCGGTACTGCTACAGATTCAGGCAAGGTGACCATCGCACCGCCGCCCACGGTCACTGCCAGCAATACCAGCATATGTCCGGGTCAGAATGCCACTATCACTGCCACTCCATCCCAAACTGGCGGTACCTATCTATGGGCACCAGGTGGAGGCACTACACAGAGTATTACTGTGTCACCTGCCACTACTTCTTATTACACAGTGACCTATACAATAGTGGGATGTATAGCTGCGACAGCATCTGACACGGTGACGATAAATACAGTGCCTACTGTATCTGTCAATGCACAAAGTATCTGTCAGGGTCAAAGTGCGACATTGACCGCCACACCTTCACTGACCGGTGGAACGTACTCATGGGCACCCGGCGGGGCTACGACTCAAAGCATCACTGTGTCACCGGCTACTACCACTACTTATACTGTCACATACAATGCCACATGCGGTACAGCCGTAGACTCAGGTGTGGTGACAGTGGCACCTACACCAACTGTGACTGTAAACTCAGACACCATTTGTCAGGGGCAAAATGCTACACTCACAGCCACTCCATCTCGTGGAGGTGGCACTTATAGCTGGTCTCCGGGAAATTCAGTATTTTCTAATATCACTGTTTCTCCGTCTAGCACCACTACTTACACGGTCAGCTATTCTATTCCCGGCTGTTTGGTAGTCAATAATTCCGGTACTGTAAACGTAGTGATACCGCCGGTAGTGCCTGTAGATAATGCAAGTACATGTCTGGGCCAAAGCGCCACCATCTCCGCCAATCC
>CAIXBT010000376.1 GCA_903917755.1 uncultured Bacteroidota bacterium | reverse complement strand
GTATCCGGCTTCACTGCTTCGGGTACTTATACTTTATACTGGTCACTGAACGGATGCAGCGATACTGTTTTGATAAATGTAACGCCTAAGCCGAATGCAGGACCTGATCAAACCATCTGTCAGTTTTCTACTACTGCAATGGCTGCTACAGGCACAGGTATATGGACCGCGGATGCAGGTAATCCTGCAGTAGTTTCATTCGTTAGCACCACAGATCCGGCTACTACGGTATCAGGTTTCACCGCTTCGGGTGCTTATACTTTATACTGGTCATTGAACGGATGCAGCGATACTGTTTTGATAAATGTAACGTCTAAACCGAACGCCGGACCGGATCAAACACTCTGTCAGAATTCCACTGCGACTATGGCTGCGACAGGTACAGGTACATGGACTGCTAACGCAGGCAACCCTGCTGTAGTCACCTTTACCAATACCAGCGATCCGGCCACTAGTGTCACCGGATTCACCACAGCTGGTACTTATGTATTCTTATGGTCGAATAACGGATGTAGTGATACGATGAATATAGTCGTGTCTCAGGCATCTACATTATCAGTCAACAACGGAGCAGTATGTATAGGCCAGAATGACACCCTTACAGCTACAGTATCTGTGCCTGGCGGTACTTTCCTCTGGTCTCCGGGCGGTCAAACCACTCAGACCATCATAGTATCACCTGCTAATACAAGTACCTTCACTGTCACATACACTATTCCTGTATGCGGCACTTATACTGATTCGGCTACAGTGACCATTTATCAATTGCTGTCTCTGACCACTCAGAACGATACCATATGTACCGGATCCAATGCCACGCTCACTACTACTGCTTCTACTCCGGGTGGTACATATCTCTGGTCGCCGGGTGGATTTACGACGCCGACCATAACAGTAAGCCCAACCAGTAATACTGTTTACACCGTCACCTATTCATTAGCAGGCTGTCTGAATGCAGTAGTATCTGATTCTGTAAACGTGACCATACCACCTACATTAGCACTCAATGGTGCGAGCATTTGTCTTGGTGATAGTACTATACTTACTGCCACCCCATCACAGGCAGGCGGTACATACCTTTGGGCCCCGGGCGGTCAAACCACTCAGAGCATTACGGTGGCACCAGCCACTACTGCTACATATACAGTATCATATGCCATCCCATTGTCAGTTTGTCCACCTACCACAGCTAACGCTACGGTCACGGTCACACCACAACCTACACTGACGGTCAATGATACTGCTGTTTGTGCAGGTCATAACGGCACGCTCACGGCTACACCATCCATACCGGGAGGTACATTCCTCTGGTCACCGGGCGGCAGTACATCATCCAGCATTACCGTTTCTCCGGCTACGACCAGCACCTACTCTGTTACTTATTCGATAGCAGGATGCGGATCAGCTATTGACTCAGGTATCATAACGATACATTCTAACCCTGTGGTAAGTACCATTACATCTCAACCTATCACTTGTTTCGGGTTGACCAATGGTACGCTGACTCCTACTATCATCCCTGCCGGTACCTATACTTATCTCTGGAGCAATTCAGAAACAAGTGCTGTCGATACAGGTCTGGCACCGGGATCATATAATCTGACCATCACTGACAATAACGGTTGTACTGCCACGGCTGCTAATGCGGGTGTGATAGGTGCAGCACCGGTAGAAGGAATAGCCGAGATACTTCCGAGTGATGTAACGGTGCTGCAGGATAGCATGGTTCAACTGACCACGATATTCAACTATCCTCCATCTTCCATCACAGGTTATAGCTGGACACCGGCCGCCGGCCTGAGCTGCACTAACTGTCCTGCACCGATAGTCAATACCACTAATGCTACAGATTCTCTGCTCAACTACACCGTGACGATCATGTATAATAACGGTTGCAGTGCCAATGCGATTGACACGATACATATCCTCTCAGGTGTGGCTATCGGAGATGCGTTTACACCTAATGGTGATGGCAAGAATGATGTCTTTACGATCATGACACGCGGTGCCAAGGATTATCATATGACTATTTATAACAGATGGGGACAATTGCTGTTTGAATCTTACGACCTGACCATAGGATGGGACGGAACTTTCAAAGGTTCGCCTCAGCCACAGGGAGAATATCTATACTTTGTAGCAATCACATATCTGAATGGCCAATCAATAAACAGAACAGGTACTATAATGCTGTTCAGATAAAAAGATCTTCATTCAAATTTATCAAGGGTTTCAATTCAAAATTGGAACCCTTTTTTATTGCCTGATATTTTTGTGCTAACTACTTTTTCGTTGTCATCGCATTGATCATTTCCGGATAGAATTTGATCTTTCTTTGTTTGAGATCGGCGATACATTTTTCTCTGCCGAAACTGCTGTACAGATCGATCTGGTCAATGCTACTGCAGCATGATTCACATTTCCCGTTATAATCCATTTTCTTGTATGACCAGAAAGACCATGATAGTTTTAAATTATCAAATAGCTTAACCTTTTTACCGATCCAGTCATATCCCATCTCACCAAATTCGCCGACATATATCGGCACATTATTTTTCTTTCGATAGCGCATGGCTGTGATCTCGTCAGTGAGGATAAATGGTACTACCCGATAGCGGGTCCTCAGGAGACTAGCTTCTCTTTTATTCTTAGGCTGCCGCCAACCTGAATAGTCGTGCAGATTATAGACAAGGCCGTTTATATTCTTATTGCGAAAAAACCGAGGCCTCATCCACAGATATGTAGAACCCCAGAGTCCGCCTTCGATCAATGCAAGATGTGAATCAGTGCTGCGTATGCTCTGCAGTGTGCGCAGATAGAACCGTCGCAACTTAGGAATATAGATGACATGATTCGGTTCATTCAGCATATCATACATGGCTATGAGCGATTCACTCTTATAGCGTCGGGATATTTTTTCCCAAAACAAAGTTGTGATCGACTGAAATGTATGTGCATGTTTCCCCTTCCAATATTGATCCGGGCTTATGCCATCATTGATGGCGAGTTGATTGCCCTGTCCACCCGGTGCTGCATGCAGATCGAGCGTGATATAGATACCATGAGGTCTGCACCAGGCCATCATCGTATCTATTCTGCGGAAACCCTCCGCATTTCCATCAGTGAAAAGCTGACCTTCTTTTTGCCATTTTTCAAGAGAGTCAATGAAGGCCCCGGCCTTTGTGCTATCCAATATGATCCTGTTTCGAACCTCTCTCTGGTGCGGACTGAGAAACAGCTCAAAGTGAAGAGGAAATCTGACACTATTGAATCCCAGCGAAGCGATATGGTCGATGTCTGCCTGCTGAATAAAAAGATCTCGCCAGGCTTCGAAAAAATTTTCGACTTCCTCGAGTGTAGCTCCTTTAGCTATCATCTTCCGTTTGATCTGCCATTGAGATCTCGCCTCTCCCTCAGAGATCATATATGGCTCTATCAGAAACCATGCACCGAGGTTCATGCCTCTCAGCTGTATTTCATTCCCCTTTTGATCTACGATTCTGTCGCCATCTGCCGAAAGCAAAGATTGAGTTCTAGCAGTCTGAAAAGCTAAAACAAGAAGGACAAGAAAGGTAAATCTATGCATGGGCTAAGTGCTAATGAAATTTGATCACAATCAATTTTAGTGTTTTATTTCACCAATCCATTTGCCTTTGCCAAACAATATTTTTATCCGCCCTTATTTCTGCAGAAAACAAAAAAGCCGGGATCAACCCGGCTTTCAATAATTCTATCAATATTGTCTTATTTGCTTATCACCAGTTTTTTGACGCTGGTTTTTTCACCTGCACGTAGTTCTACGAAGTATACACCGGCAGCAAGGCTGCTCAGATCGAGCCTGGTTTGTGCTGACTCTACATTTTTGCTGATCAGAGCCTGACCCATTATATTTTTGACAGCCCATGTTGAGCCATTTATCTCTGTGGTTATTAATATCACTTGACTGGCAGCCGGATTAGGATACATGTTAAATGAAATTTCTTCTCCTACGCTTGTCACACCTGCTGTGACTGACTTAGGCAAGATACCTATCAGCGCAGCATCATTGAGTATCGGATTATAGTTTCCTGAAGTAGTGAGATTATTGACAGCAAAATAGCCGTCATCAAATCCGCTCCATCCCCAGTTCATGTGCAGGTTATTGCTGGCATCGTATCCATCGCATACCCATGCATGTCCACCCTGTGTACTATCATTTCCCTCATACAGGATCGGTCTGCCCATATTGAGGTCATGCTCGATCACTAGCGTCCAGGTAGAGTCATTATAATTGGACTGAAGTATCCCCTGGATCGTATCTGCATTGTAAGAAAAATATTTTACGAAAGCATATTGCGAACAAATCGAATCGCCGAACTGCAGTTCATTGACGAGCAGTGCTTCTGCTCCGCTGCCACCCTGATTGTCATCTCCGAAATCCATACCTACACTGACCGCACAGTCATACATCAGCTGATCCACAGCTGAATCCTGAGCAAGCGGCTCACTGCCTGTCAGCATGGTCGGCATCAACTGCCACTGATAGCTGTGCGCAGCAAAGTTAGAAGAGAGTGTGCCATAATTGGCAGAGTAGCCATGAAGCGTATCATCTATATAAGTGTAACTACCCATTCCGGTGGCAGGATAGTTCCAATATTTCATTATTTGCGCCATAGATGTGGCTACACAACCGGTCAGGCAGCGTTGTGTATCGACAGCGTTAAAAGGGCAAAAGAGATTGTAAATATATGGTGGAGGAAAGTTGTTGGTGTTTTCCTGGTCCCAGGTAGTAGTGCACAAAGGACTGACAGTAGAACTCCTCAGCACAAATGGATTCTGCCCCTGACGATAGGCAGTCCACTGTCCCTGTATGCGTGCATCGGCCATTGCATTATGCTGCAGCGCCAGATGGATATTGGCAGAGGTCTTGTTTATCCAATGGTTAAGACCGATGCGATTGAAGTCTGTATGAAAATTTCCCTTAGTGGAATATCCCAGGATCGGTATCACATTATCATCTCCTGCCACGATCACAAAACCCATAGCCGGGCTGATGTCAAACACATAAAAGTCGGCAGTATTGTTAGCCCCTGTTTTGGTATATTTTAAAGTAGCTGTGAGCGTAGCATTTGCATTGGTAGTGACCTTAAAAAAATTCAAAGCTACATGCTGTGCGTCTGAGAGTGAAACCGTGCCGGCATGAACATTAGCGCTGATCATCAGCCATACAAATGTCAAAAGTAAAAGGTGCTTTTTCATGAAAATGGATTGTTTAATAAAGCTAATGTAGTCGTTTTAGTCAATAAATTAAATCATTAGGTATCAATGCAGTAATCACTGCTTATATCGCTCCAGGTCCTTGAGTTCCTTTTTAACTTTTTCATCCCATAGCAGAAGTTTATTTTTGTCCGAACCCATCTTTGTGTCCCGTTTCAATTCATTGCATTTGAATGTCAATGAAGGAAGGGATGAACTGTATTTTCTCTGAAAAACGGATTGTGCAAATGGGTCAACTCTTAGATCATCAGCATCCTTTCGCAGCTTTCGGGCATACACTTCAAACATATTGAACGTAACCTGAAATAACAGCATCTCCTCGGGCTTGGCCCTACGACTGATCCATGAATTTGTTTTGTCAAAAACAGCCTGTACCGAGATTGTGACATAGGTCGAGTCAAGATGTTTTTCAAAAGAGGTAAGGATGAGGCAAAAGGCTTCACCCATCAGATTAGATGATTCAATAGGCTCGCCCAAAAAATCGGTAAAGATCAATGGCCGGGGATCTCTCCATATCAGGGTATCATTAGGTATCTGGTAGTCCTGCGACTTGGCTATGACAGCCATAACAACAAAAGACAATAGAAATAGAATTTTCTTCATAATAGTATTTAGGTGAAAGGCGAAGACTTATAAGGCAACAACTAAATGTACAAGCAATTTTAGAAATACGAAATTTTTATTGCTGAAATGGCGGGCGGGAACCAGCCTTTAAAGGAATTGATCATGTCCTGTATCTGACTACGATAGGCCTAAAACAAAAAGCCCTAAGTGAACTTAGGGCTTTAGCGGATCGGACGGTTCCGGTCTAACCTAAGGATTTTTACCATTGATGTGTGTAAAGGTATGTAAAATACTGACAGGAATGCTGGCATTCAGTCGCTTGCTCAGAGAAAATATAATAAAGCACACAAACTACTTGTATAAGCCTGGTGACTCCTGTATAAAAAAGTGTGTGTAAATGGTGTATGTCGCTATCACGCATAACTATTGGCTTTGGCACTCTCTTTAAATCAATTTATCAAATTTGGTACAACGTTTCTTATATGGAACAAAAATGCTTATATTTGTTTCATATAAGAAACGTTATGAACAGTAATACAATTGTGCTCTTACCCAAACTAAAGCGCTCGCTGGAGACGCTTGGGGAGAATATCAAGTTAGCCCGGTTAAGAAGAAAGTATAGCACTGAACAAGTGGCTGAGAGAGCAAACATTGGCCGCAAAACTGTATGGCTGATTGAAAAAGGCATGCCAACAGTCTCTATGGGAGCATATTTGCAAGTGCTGTTTGTTCTTGGCCTCGATGAAGATATAACAGAAGTAGCCTCTAAAGACCCATTGGGAAGAAAACTTCAGGATGCTAATCTTTCTGTTTCTGCTCGCGCTCCGAAAAGAAAGTAAAATATTAATATGTCGAAAAAAAGTGAGAAGCAAATTTTGGTGTACGCTGATTGGTCTGAATTGGGAGGCCCAACCTTCATGGGAACACTTAACGCCATAGTTGTTCGTGGGAAGGAGATTTTTGCTTTTGAGTATGACGAGACTTGGCTAAAAAAATATAACACCCTCTATCTTGATCCGAATTTGGGCATGTACAAAGGCAGACAGTTTTTACCTGAGGCCAAACGAAACTTTGGGATATTTCTTGATTCATCACCGGATAGATGGGGACAAGTACTGATGAAACGAAGAGAGGCCTTGATAGCAAGAGAGGAGGGGAGAAAAGAAATCCCCTTTTTTGAAAGTGACTTTCTATTAGGTGTATTTGACAAGCATCGAATGGGAGCACTTCGCTTTAAACTAAATGATACAGAAGCTTTTTTGAATGACAATAAAGCGTTCGCTACTCCGCCCTGGGCTGCCTTACGAGACCTTGAATATGCAAGTATGCGATTAGAAGAAGATGAAGGGAAAGACGGTGCAGACGACCTGAAGTGGATTAATATGCTTATAGCACCAGGTTCATCGCTCGGAGGTGCCCGACCCAAAGCAAGTGTTGTAGATGAGAAAGGGCATTTGTGGATCGCCAAATTTCCGAGCAATAACGATGATAGAGATATTGGTGCTTGGGAAATGGTTGTTCACACATTAGCTGCCAAAGCAGGGGTGATAGTTCCAGATGCAAGCAGTCAGATTTTTTATGGGAAATACAACACATTCCTTTCTAAGCGCTTTGATAGAACCACAAAGGGAAGTAGAATTCATTTCGCCAGTGCAATGACCTTGCTGGACCATAACGATGGAGATGATCATACCGCTGGGGCCAGTTATCTTGAAATGGTGGAATTCATACAGAAATTTGGCGGAAATGTCACCGATGACTTAGAGCAACTTTGGAGACGGATAGTGTTCAACATCTGTGTTTCCAATACAGATGATCATCTTCGGAATCATGGTTTTTTACTTACTGAGCAAGGATGGATACTTTCCCCGGCTTATGATATGAATCCGGTTGCAAAAGGAAGCGGCCTCACACTTAATATATCTGAAACCGATAATTCTCTTAACCTTGAATTAGCGAGAGAAGTGGCTGAATATTTTAGACTCGGCAAAGACAGAGCAGAGATAATAATCACAGAAGTTGTATCATCAGTCAAACATTGGAAAGAGGTTGCTACTCATTTGGGTATTTCAAATAGCCAGGTTCAAAATATGAAAGATGCGTTCGGCCATTATTGAACGTTTTGCTCAGATAATCTTTTCATCAAATTGCCCTTTCCATAATACGAATCCTTTCTTTGGATCAGAATAATCATGCAGGATATGATGCCCCCCAAAATTAGGACAGGTAGTTAAGATAGATTTTTTCATCTTAAATTACCGTCAAATGGCTAAACAAACACGTAGAAAATTCAAAGGGGACTTCAAGTCCAAAGTAGTG
>CAIXBT010000375.1 GCA_903917755.1 uncultured Bacteroidota bacterium | reverse complement strand
TTGGGAATCAGAAAATAAATTACCCAAAAAGGTTGGTGAACATTCACCGACCTTTTTGATTTTTATAAGGGTGGTTTTGATACTCACTATTTAGCTATTCACATAAAATCCCCTTGGTATATTTTCCGGAAAAATTGCCTTTTATTTCTATTTAGGGCACCTATCAAGAAACAATAATTCAATTATAAAACAGTCCTGCAATACCGCAGGGCAACAAAAACAACAAAGATGAAAGTAATTAAAAAGACAGTAGATCTCGGCGGTGGACGTATCGTAGAGATAGAGTCTGGACGCCTGGCTAAACAAGCCGACGGATCAGTAGTGGTAAAGTATGGCAATACAATGCTTCTCGCCACTGTATGCGCTGATATCCAAGCCAAAGAAGGCGTGGACTTCATGCCATTGACCATCGAATACAATGAAAAATTCGCCGCAGCCGGCAAATTTCCCGGTGGCTTCTTCAAACGTGAAGCAAGACCAAGCGAAGTAGAAATATTGACATCTAGACTAGTAGACAGAGCGCTCCGTCCTTTGTTTCCGGACGATTATCACGCCAATGTGGTAGTTCAGATCATGCTGATATCAGCTGACCTGAATGAACTGCCTGATGCTCTGGCATGCCTCGCGGCATCAGCAGCACTCGCAGTGTCTACTATCCCATTCGCAGGCCCTATATCTGAGGTTCGCGTATGCAAGATCAATGGACAGTTGATCATCAATCCATCTAAATCTGAGATAGAAGGCCCGGACACTACGCTTGACATGATAGTAGCCGCTACTGCTAAGTCTATCGTGATGGTAGAAGGTGAAATGTGTGAAGTAAGCGAAGCTGAAATGGTAGAAGCTATAGGTTTCGCACATGAAGCTATCAAAAAACAGGTAGCTGTGATCTTAGAAATGCAGGCTGAAGCAGGTACAGCAGAAAAACGTACCTACAGCCATGAGAAAAATGATGAGGATCTGAAAGCACGTATCCACGCGTGGTCTTATGACAAATTCGTTGATATAGCTGCACAAGGATTGGCTGACAAGCATAAACGCGGTGACCTGTTCGGTGCTGTACAAACAGAATTCGAAGCCACACTGACTCCTGAGGAACTAAAAGAAAAAGCATTCCTGATAGGCCAGTATTTTCACCATGAGGAGAAAGAAGCGGTACGTTGGGTCATGCTCAATAAACTGATACGCCTCGACGGTCGTAAAATGAACGAAATCCGCCCTATCTGGAGCGAAGTAGGCTACCTGCCTTCGCCGCACGGTTCGGCTCTGTTCACTCGCGGTGAGACTCAGTCTTTGACCACTGTGACACTGGGTACCTCTCTCGATGCGCAAACTGTAGATGGTGTAGTGATCAGCGGCGAAAAGAAATTCATGCTGCATTATAACTTCCCTCCATTCTCTACCGGTGAGGCACGCACACCACGTGGTACCAGCAGAAGGGAAACAGGCCACGGCAATCTCGCATTCCGTGCACTGGAAAAAGTAATGCCAGCAGATATTCCATATACTGTACGTGTAGTATCAGATATTCTCGAGTCAAACGGCTCATCATCTATGGCTACTGTGTGCGCAGGTACACTGGCGCTGATGGATGCAGGTGTCAAGATCAAAACTCCGGTATCCGGTATCGCAATGGGACTGATCACTGATGCTTCTGGCAAAAGTGTAGTACTGTCTGACATACTCGGAGATGAAGATCACCTGGGTGATATGGACTTTAAAGTTTGCGGTACAGCTAAGGGTATCACCGCTTGCCAGATGGATATCAAGATAGAAGGACTCTCTAATGAACTACTCATAGAGGCTCTGAATCAAGCTAAAGAAGGAAGATTACATATTCTGGGTAAGATCACCGAGACCCTCGCAGCACCTCGCGCTGACTATAAAGAGCATGCACCTAAGATCGAAGTGATCTTCATTGATCAGGAATATATCGGTGCGATCATCGGACCCGGAGGCAAGATCATCCAGGAGATGCAGAAGACTACCGGTACGACTATCGCTATCACTGAAGAAAACAATAAAGGCCGCGTAGAAGTATTCGGACCGAATGCCAAATCGGTGAATGCTGCTATGGCTATCATCAGGGGTATCGTATCGGTACCTGAAATAGGTGAGGTGTATGAGGCTACTGTCAAGTCTATCATGCCTTACGGCGCATTCGTAGAGTTCATGCCGGGCAAACAAGGGCTGCTTCATATCTCTGAGATCTCTAACAAACGCCTTGAAACTATGGATGGCGTGCTGAAAGAGAACGAAGTGATCAAAGTGAAACTCCTCGATGTAGATAAGAAGACAGGCAAATACAAACTGTCTAGGAAAGTACTTCTCGGACAAGGAGAAAACTAAGAAATCTGCTGCCAGTTGACAGTTCCGCAAGGAATGCCTTCGGCAGAATAAAAAATACAAAGCGGGATGAGAGTCCCGCTTTTTTTATGCCTACTTGAGAACGTAAGTTTTGGGCTCCAGTTTTACTTGTTTGCCCGCTCGGATCACAATGAAATCTTCAAAAACTAATCTGTCACGATACTGAGATTGAGAGAACATTTGGACTATGATCGGATCTGCGAATCCTTTAGCTGGTTTCCATCTTTCTGACACACTGGACTTGCGTGATATAAGAGATACGGTGCCTTGCACTATACTGTCTGATGCTAAGAGATTCAATGCTTCATGAATGTCCCTGATCTTCAGGGCTGAGTCCTTGGTGATGGGAGTTGGCTCAGGCTCAGGTTTGGCTATCTGTGCCGCACCGATCAGATGGTTCAAGCAAAAGAATATCAGAATAGCTACACTTTTCATGTGCATAGTTGAATAGTTAAAGAGGATAGTGAAAACTATTACTTCTTCTTAGCAGATGTCGCCTTTTGCTGAGCCTCTGCCTGCTTTTGGATGTCTTCCAGTTTCTTCATCAGACCGGATTTCTTAGCAGGGTTTTTCTTATTCTCTTCGATCTTTCTGTGAAGTGCAGCCTCATCGATAAAGAACTTCTGCATCACCCACTGCTGTGCCACGGTCAGGACATTCTGAAGAAGGTAGTAGTAGGTAAGTGCAGCAGGAAAATCGTTGAACATGAACATCAGCATGACC
>CAIXBT010000374.1 GCA_903917755.1 uncultured Bacteroidota bacterium | reverse complement strand
TGGATGTATGTGTCCCGCCCTTAGTTATCGACAGCAATTCATCCCTTTCCTGCTCCGTTAGTGTAACCTTGTACTTTTCCATAGTTTTTGCACAAAGGTACAAAAATTATGCGTCATAGTATGTGTGACATGACACTAGCGTATGGTGAAATAGATACACTTGTAGCTCATCTATCCAACTGCATCGCCGGGAGCAGTACAATATCGACGAAAATAAAGGATACCCTCATTCGCATATACAAATCCGGCTCTGCCCCTTCTGGTAATTTTACGTTTCAGCAGATTTTATATGCTTTGAATAGCAGTGGTGCTACTGTGAATGATCTCTGTAACCCATATGTACTTGATTGTAACCAATTTGGCACGCCACCACCTGTACCAGTTAATGATTGTTTGCCGTCAGCATTTTATGCTGATCTCACCACTTTCATCAATCGAACAACCGTACTAAACGCATTGGGTAACCCAGGCACTGGTTACAGTTATACATTAGATACAACAGGTAATTCGTTTGAACGTGGTATTGCGCGGGTACTTGGAAATTATCAAAGTACTGCTATTGTGGCTTCGTACACAACGTCACAAAAACTTTATCAATTAAAAGTTCAGCGTTCTGCTTTTGGCTCACTATATGATTCAGTTAAGGTATGCCTGCATTCACCTGTTTGCGGAAATATTTTTTCGCCAAGTTGTACATCTTCTGCAAGCGTGGCGTGTATAAATTCATCTTCTTCATTGATTTCCGGAACAGGCCTGATTAATGAATTTAGTTTCATAGCAACTATTACTGCCACTTGTAGCGGTGATACTACCACCTGCATTATGCCCGGCTGGGTGGACAGCATGCAGACAATGACCTATATGGATAAGAGTCTTGCTTCATGCATTCCTTGTACGCAATTAAGAATGCTTTATAACCAGTTTAATGACACGTTGCTGGCATATGGCATAGCAGGTTCAGATCATCCGAATTATGACGTAATGCTGGCGAACTATATGAATAACCATCTATTGCAAGCATATACCAGTACTGATTATGAAACATTTATTCAAAGCTGTGCACTTGCCGATAGCATTAAGATGCCACTTTATACCAGTTATTCTGCGTTTACATTTACCAGCACTACTGCAATGAATAATTTTATTGACACTCTGAACAGTATTGATGCATTGTATTCGTTTAATAATTCCTACCGCGACAGTACATTGGATAGTTCCATAATTACAGTTTGCATTAACCTAAACAAAGTTCCGAAATATGAGTTATGGAAATATAAAGCAAAGCTCTTGGCCTACGGTGGATCGTATCACTCTAGGATCATAGATGCACCCCTTTCCAGTATCAAACATACAGGTGAGATAGGGTTTATATATTCATCAGACTCACTGTTTAAACCTGATACTTTAAATATTATTGACACCACGACAGTTAAGTTTAAATATTCTCAACGAGCGGTGTGGATAGGCGGTCATTTTGTAGTACAGTATTATTACGACATTATAGATACTGGCGGCACTCCTCCCTATACCATATCAAAAGATGTGTATGAAATATCTGCTTACTTATATAATCATGGCGTACCAGGGGTTGTATTTACACCATGCTACCAAAGTACAATTGATGCTGATTATTTTAAGCCGGAGAAACAAGCGTACCTTAAATACACCTATGGTTACCAGTCTTTACCTTCCTACCAGGTAATAGATTCGGTGCAGCAGCAATATCTTTCTTCCCGGATTTCTTCCTATTCAGGATACTTGCCTGGCTATTCACAGTCTTCCACCTGGGGAATGTTTACCAATCTCTACCTGGACAGTTACGGTATGAGTAACCGGCTGTATGATACCTTGCAGCACATTTTTACATTAGCCACTAACGGAACTGCAGGCTATATATTTCATACGGTAAATGACACGGTAACTTACCCTACAGCGCCTATAGAATTGACTGCATTTATATGTGCCGATGGCAGTTACTGGTACAGATACTTCACTACAAAAGATACGTTATTCAATGTCTTTGTTTCATTCCCGGCATATATCCCTAAATCTCTTCGCAGATTCTATAAAGAAGTTGCATTGATACCTACCCCGGGTGATAGTATGAACCGTTCTTTCTCACTAATGCTTGTGAGGAGCACCACTTCGGATACCATACTTGCAAACGGGCGGTGCAGTTTTGTGATAGGTAGGAGCATAGAACTGGATAATGTGCTGCTTGGACGAACTACTGGAGGCGTTAATTTGCCGGGTGCTGATACGTTTAATAATTGTGAACGGCAGACATTGTATACAGCAATTAACGAAGGCATTCTGAATTACAACCATTACATGGACTCTGTAAAAAATTCCATTACAAAGTCGTTCACCAGTTACCTGGCAACTACAGTAAATGAACAATTGTTGTTGGGGTACATGAATGATGAATTTGATTACACACTGTATAACTATGATCGTGCAGGTAATCTCACATTTACAGTACCACCAGCAGGCAGCGCGTCTATAGCTACCGCTTTGCTTGATTCAATTGACGGTACCCGGACACGAAATAATCCATCGATTTGCCCGCCTGCGATTTACTATAAGCAGAATGTTTATAATTACAACACCTACAACCAGGTAAGCAGGCAGAAAACCATAGATGGTGGCACGACACGTTTCTTCTATGATGTCGCTGGCAGGCTGATCTTCTCTCAAAATGCAAGGCAAGCGCAAAATGGCTACTATACTTACAATCTTTACAACAATCAAAGCCGGATAATTGAAACAGGTGAGGCAATAATGGGCTGCCAGTATTTTGAACAATTTCTTGTTCCTCCGCCAATTCCGTATCCTGCACACTATTATGACTATCCTGTTGTCATATCCGGTACCAGCTACGATATAATCTCTCCTGATCCTTATTTTATACAATTCCTCGACCAAGAATCTGCTGATAGCATTGTATCTTATGTACACACATACGACCGGCATGATGTGGTTATGACCATATATGATACCGCCGCTACTAACCTGGGTAATATTGTTGGACTTGACGCTCAAATGAATCTACGTAAGCGCGTAGCAGCTGTATTATATTTTGATTCTTTACTGGTATCGGATACAACTTTAGCCTGGTACACATATGCCACACACTATAGTTATGACATGGAAGGAAATGTGCAAACACTGACACAGGATTTTCCAGGGCTTGAAGCTATTGTAAAGCAACGGTATAAACGCATAGACTACGATTATGACCTGATAAGCGGCAAAGTAAACATGCTCAGTTACAACAGGGGTTGGCCTGACCAGTTTTACCAGAAATATAGCTATGATGCCGATAACCGCATTACAGAAGTGGAAACCAGTAATGACGGCTGGATATGGCAACAGGATGCAACCTATGCCTATTATGACCATGGGCCACTGGCGAGAGTGCAATTGGGTAAGCTTGGTGTGCAAGGTATTGACTATGCCTACACTATACAAGGATGGCTGAAAGCGGTGAACTGCGATACGCTGAACATCGGCATGGATATGGGTAATGATGCTACCCCTGGAAGTGTGGTAGCAAAGGATGCAGTGGCGTATACCATAGATTATTTTAACAACGATTATAAGCCTATTACATCTAATGCCGTTCAGCATGTGACGCCCGTATCCCTGAACCTTTTTAACGGTAATATAGCGCGGCAAACTGTGGCGATAGAT
Organism: uncultured Bacteroidota bacterium; assembly: GCA_903917755.1. GTDB lineage: Bacteria > Bacteroidota > Bacteroidia > Chitinophagales > LD1 > UBA1941. The sequence goes on along the minus strand of CAIXBT010000374.1, from coordinate 4,382 downwards.
ACCTTTCAGCGGTTGAACAAGCAGTATATGTATGACCAGCTCAACCGGATACACAGCGCAGCATATGCATCAATAAATCCGGTGAATGGGACAATTACGGGCCTCACTGATTTCCACAGTAATTATAGCTATGATTACGATGGCAACTTACTATCGCTAGTGAGGTATGGAAATGATACAGGAACTGGGGCTCGGGTAATGGATAGTTTTACATACAAATACTTAATACCGACTAATAACCAGTTAACCCAAATAATTGAAAATGCTCCCGATGGGTACTCAAATGATATCACGTATTTCCCAGGCCCAGGCCCTGCACGATACACATACGATCCCACCGGAAATACAATAGCTGACCTTGTGAGCGGGCAGGATACAATAGAGTGGAACCTTTATAATAAAGTGATACGAACAGTAAATAATGGAGATAACAGCACCATGGAATTCACTTACGATGGTGCGGGAAACCGGGTAAAAAAATCGTATACAAAACACCTGTCCGACACCTTCAATACCAGGAATGATTATTACGTTCATGATGCACAAGGAAATGTACTAGCCATATATCATGAACGTATCAACAGGACCGTAGGAAGTGCAATTAGGCTTCTTGGCTATAATTATTCATTGGCAGAACACGATATTTATGGCAGTAGCAGGCTGGGAGTGAAGGAATATTACAAAGGGCAAACAGGCATCAGGTTCGACTTTGATCTGATGGCATATACCGATACTCTAAGTCTGTGGGAGAAATCTCCGTGGTACAGTCTGGAATATCAGGATGTTATAAAGGGAGACAGTACTAACCTTTATGGCAATACCTTTACCGATATGCGCTATGCCCGGCAAACAATTGGGCAAAAACAGTATGAACTTACCGATCACCTGGGTGATGTGCTGGCAACTGTAAGCGACAAGCGGGTTGCGGATAGCCTTGCCGGCAGTCATACTACAGGTGCATTGGATAGTATAGTTACCTGGAAACCTATCGTGGTAAGTGCCACGGATTATTATCCGTTTGGTATGCAAATGCCAGGAAGGTATATGACTGATACTGCTACGCACTGCTTCTATGCCACAATAACTGAAATGGAGCACTATTTTATTTATACTATCGATACATTGGTTAATACATCTCCGCCAGTCATTCCAATTCTAGGCGGTAATCTGACATCCACAACTACCGACATGCAAATTAATACCACAACTACCGGGGATGGTGCATCATTTACAATAGACAGTTTGTTGCCTGGCTTTAGTCAAACAATAACTTTGATAGCCCATGGTGTGAGCCCACTCCATTATTCAATAAAGGCCAATATATATTCGGGTGGAGTTTTAGTTGGGGGGCCTTATACAATTGCCAACTCTGGCTCAACTTCTATGTCATTCACCCCGCCTACTTCTACAGTTACACTTGACATAACTCAGCCCCCCGGTGCTCTTGCAGGCCATATAAATCTACATATGATGATTTTACCGCGAGATAGTTTGGCTCCGGCAAATGTTGTAACTTTGGTATGTAATGAGGATAGGTATCATTATGGGTATAATGGGCAGATGAAGAACAATCAGTGGGCGGGGCTGGGGAACGATTATGATTTCGATTTTAGAGAATATGATGCTAGAATATGTAGATTCAGGGGTGTCGACCCGTTGGCACAGATATTTGTATGGAACAGTAGTTATGCTTTTGCTGAGAACAGACCTATAGATGGTAGGGATTTGGAAGGGTTGGAATGGGCAAGTGCAAACGGCGAAGCCGAAGGTCCTGTAGACCCACAACATATAGACAATCCTAATAGTCCTTTTGTGGATAATGGTAATTCGGGTTATAATGCTGAAGGTGCGCCGGCTACAATTATCGGGGCGAAGCCTGTAACAATGAAACCGGCATCCTCCTACGACTATAGTAAAGAGGTCATACCTGGCAAACAGAAGGACGACTTAAATTATATAATGCATGGGTCAGATGGGAATCCCCTGAGTAGATGGGGCAAAACTATAGCGAGAGATTGGAATGCACCAAAGAATGAAGATGCTCGAGAAACAGTGAATACATTGGAAAGTCTTAGCGAGGGATTGCCAATAATTGGGCCAGTGGAAAGAAGGATGAGTAAAACGGGTAAGACAGTAGTTAAAGTATTTACACGACGGGCATTAACAAAGGAGAATTTCCGTTATAATCTCTCTGGCTTAACGGGAGAAATACCTGAAGGAGCGGAAGCCCACCATGTATTTCCTCAGGCATTTGAAAGTGAATTTAACCAAGTAGGGCTGAACATACATGATCCGAAATTCGGCGCTTGGTGGGAAGCAGGTGAGCATGGACGAAGAGCATATGAATATAACCAAAGATGGAGAGCATTTTTAGATACAAAACCTTCACAAACTCAAATATTAGATTTCGGTCGTAAGGTGATGTCTGACTACAACATCCCTATTAATTATTAATAGCAAGCAATGAATACAATGTTTTACGAGTTCAGCAGCAAGTTTTCTCCTTCTACTTTCCAAGCTCGTCCTGAAGGATTAAATACTCATTATAGCAATCCGCCAGCGTCAGACGAAACAAGAATCTATGATCAAGATTTGCTACTTCATGGAAATTACACGAATGTTAAACTTCCCGTTGTTTTTACGCAACAATATGGTAAGGTTCTGAAAGATATTATTGGCACAGGGTGGGCTTCACTATATTTAATCTCTGACAAAATGAAAAATGTGTTGCAGGACGCTCATTTAACTGGATGGCGAACTTTTGATATAATATTATTAGATAAAAAAGGAGAAAGAATAGAAGGATATGAAGGATTATCCATCGTAGGGCGATGCGGCGAGATTGACTATAATAAATCAGAAATTATTGAGAAGCAAGTAATAGACAATGGGCCACTAGTTAAATTCTACAAAGGTATTTATTTTGATTTGCATAGATGGGATGGAAGCGATTTCTTTCTAGCAAAAGGAAACACAACTCCCATTGTTACAGCAAATGCAGAGGCCGCTATAAAGCAAAACAATCTTACAAATATTGCACTTAGAAGTCTATCTGATATTGAAGTTGATGATTTCACGGTTAAAGTTGCATTAAAGAATCGTGGTACAGGCTAGAGGTCCCCATCTCCGCCGGGTCTGCTGTTTTTCAGGCGACCCGGTGGCATCAGGGTACAGTAGCTGGATTCCAGTATCACTTGTACAACACTCGAATGCTGATTGAATTAAACTTCCGAAATCTGAAAATGCTCCACGGTTTCATTACCTCGTTACCCCGATCAATCGATGGATATTTTGCGAACTATATCTATTCGATTCTTGCTTACGTATTACGTTAAAAAGTTAAAAAAGAGAAAAACTGACTTTTGTAAAAAAACTTGATATTAATCGAGGTTGTTTGTGGTGGGTTATTTAAAGGGGGGTTTGGGAGTTTCGTAATTAAAAGATATATAACTTTTGGTGGTGTTGCTTACTGCTACATAAGGAAAAAAGACGGAACAATTTTGAAAGTTATTCATCCCAGATTTTGCATTAAGAACCGCCCGTAAGACTTAATGGCAGTTTGGTGTTTTCAATAAAGTTAAAGAGGCTATCGTACCATTGTCGTCGTTTGAGCGGTACAGACATTTTCAGGAATGGTCCATCGGCGCTCTTATGTATCCAACTTCCAACTGCAAAGCAGTTGAACTTTAAAGTCGAAAGCCTAGGCGTGGGTTGAGTTTGCAGCGTTAGATGCCTGAATAAACTCATCAGATTATAGGCTACCATGATAAATCTCATGGCCGTTTCTGTAGCACAAAAGTCATCCATGCAAAAACCCTCTACTCCAAAATCCTCTTTTAGTTCTTTTATCCTGTTTTCTGCATCTCCTCTTCGCTTATACTGACTCCATATTTCGGTAGCAGGTAATGACTGGTCTGTAACAAATGCGTGGTAGCGGGTATTATAGACCTTGTCATCTGCGATATCAATGCTACTGAATAGGGTTTTCAATTTTTTACCGGTTGCCCTAGGGCGTATTTCTTCGTTTTGCTTTATCACCACTATGCGCCTTGCCCGCTTCCAATCGCCTTGCTTATGTGTAATCTCACTTATCCACAGCCCTTCGCCTATAGCCAACCAATTGCCGATGCCGTGAATTTCACTTTGAAGGCGGGCATATAATTTACACGACATCACATAAGATATCCCCTTACTTTCTATATAGTCCAATATGGAACTTGTACAAAAACCGCTATCAGCTCTGAACAGACCAATCTTCTTATTCTTTAGTATTGTAAATGTTTCTTCAAGAAAATTAATACAATTACTGCTGCTGCCTGTATTGCCGCTACGGTTCCAGCAGTTTGCAACCATACGAATATCATTGACGAAAGCAAATAGCG
>CAIXBT010000373.1 GCA_903917755.1 uncultured Bacteroidota bacterium | reverse complement strand
CTCTCAAACTGCCACAGATATTGCTCTCTTGCGCCCAATATAGTCCGGGTGTAGAAACAGTAATAGAAGAAGTAGACACACCCGTACTCCATAGAGTGGCACTAACTCCAGTAGAAAGTTCCTGTGAGAAAGCCCCGCAATAAGTCGTGTCATTGCCGATGCTAAATGAAGGTATTGGTGCCACATAAGAAACAATTATAGAGTCGCGTTTCATACACCCATTTACAGTTACATTGACCCAATATGTTCCGGATGAATTAACAGCCAGTGTCTGAGCAGTTGAATTGTCCTGCCATACATAGTTGGCCCCAGTATTACCTGCATTCAATATCACACTATTGCCGTGACAAGGAAAAGTATCATTAGCATTTCTATTTTAAAGGTATATTCCCCACTGCAGTTGATGGCAGCTCATTCTTAATGATGAACTACGGATATCAATTTCATGTTGAGAATGAATATTTTTGGGGTGGCATCAATGATGGATGGGAAAAAGTCTCCACTGATCTTTGGATAAAGCTTTGTGAGAATGCTGATGTGGTCTTTGATATTGGAGCAAATACCGGCTGTTTTTCACTTATCGCCAAAACGATTAGACCCAATGCAAAAATATATGCATTTGAGCCAATGGAGGGTATTTTGACGAAATTGAGATATAATATGAAACTTAATCAATACGATGATGTTTATATCGAATCAAAAGCGCTATCTAATTACGAGGGAGAAGCCACTATCTACCCGACTTCTTTAGATCATGTATACTCCGTCACTGTTAACGCAAATTTATTTTCAGACCAGCAGGTTCATAAAGTGACCATACGCACATGTAGATTGGATCATTTCATAGAGGAGCATAACATTACAAAAATTGATCTCATGAAAATAGATGTAGAAACTCATGAGCCTGAGGTTCTGGAGGGCATGGGCAAATATCTGAAAGAAATGAAGCCCAATATGCTTATTGAAATCCAAACTACTGAAATAGGAGAGAAAATTGAAAAACTAGTAGAGGGAATCGGTTATGTATTTTACAATATACATGAAGAAAAAGGAACAAGAAAAGTCTCAAATCTTACAAAGAGTGATTGGTTAAATTATCTTGTTTGCAGTCCAGAGTTCGCAATCCGACACAACCTATAATACATCATTTAAAACAACTCAGAAAGGCAATTTGCAATCACTTTGTAGGTGTTTGTAAAATTAAGTACATCTGTACCATAAGGATCTGGAATATCAGATTTATTGAATTTATACATTAAGTTTTTATATGTAGGAAATAATTCTGTGGCCTGCCTGTATGTTGCTTCATCCATGAATAATAGTATATCTACTTTTTTACAAATACTCTCAGTCAAAACAGAAGACCTATGTTCCTCAATATTAATTCCCATTGTGTTTGCAGCAATAATTGCATTAAGAGGTGGCAATCTATTCGGTTCAGTATAAAGACCAAACGAATAAAAACCAATAGAATAAATATGCTTCTCAGCATAAATCTTTGCAAATGGAGTTCTGCATATGTTTCCGAAACAGACAAACCCTATTTTCTTTTTAGATTGGAATATTTCCTTTGTTATAACAGGAACAATCCCTGTTTTCTTTAATTTCCTTAAGCGCTTTTTAAGAGCGTTAATGAATATATATATATGGTTATAACTATTAAATTTGAAATCACTTAGTAACGAATCTTCAACTTTAATCTGATTATTAAAGAACGTATCACATACCCACCTCAATAAGGGTCTCAAAGTTTTGCCCCTTTGTGCTTCATTAAGTGAGTACTGCAAATCCAGTTTTGAATTCAGAACCAATACTTCTTTTGGCACATCAATTGGCTCAAATGCCTCATTCTCTTTTTCATAGAAATTTAAAAAGAATTTTCGAGGAATGTTGTAACCCCCGATCACTCCCGCCTCAATAGAGCCCCATGGTCTGGCATTTAACTCCATCAAATATGGCACATCGTTTTGTATCTTAAATTCCATCATACCAAGACCGGACCATTTGGTATCTATCACAAACTCATCTATTAAGTCAAATAAGCCAAGATGATTTGCACCGACAGTTTTCCTCAAACTACTTACTCCGCCGCCAAAAGCTTCGCGCTCTCGCATATGAATGTATTTCTCGATGATCTTGCCATCCTTTGAAATAAAATTAACTCCGGCTCCATTGCCTCCGATTATTTCCTGGAGCATTATTGTTGTATTATTTATATGCTCACGTACAAAATCTATTAGTGCCCTGCTATCATTTATTTTTTTCACATTTAATGTAACCAAATGATTATTTACAAGCACAGCTGTTGAAGCGGGTTTTGCAATGATTGGAAATTTTACATCCTCAATTATACTATTCAATTCTCCGATACTATTAACTAACTGGCTATATGGAATGCTAAATGATATTTTTTCACAGTACCTTAATAGGGAGTACTTATTATGAGATAACTCATACTGCTGAATAGACGGTGGGCAAATAACATTTATTACCCGATCTATCGTATCCCTATAGTTCATATACAATTCCAGCATATCATCATGGATCAATATAGCTGCACTGTATTTATTCTTAGCACATAACTCGATCAAAGAATTTATAAAGGATTGTGCATCTCTGCGATAATCTGGAAGCCGATAATACTGTCTGATAAATCTGGAGTATTGAAATGGAAAACTTATCACATCAGCACAATCAATATCATATCCTAACAGATAACCTTGCCTTGCCATTGAAAGCATAGCCCTATCATTTGCACCGATTAAAAGAATACTTTTCCTCATTTACAGCGCTTCTCCGTATAATTTTCTAAAGTCTGCCCTGCTCACAGGCTTTGGGTTATTCGGATGTGCGAAATCTGCAAAAGCCAGATCTGCCAGTGTCTCCAGATGCTCTTCTTTCACCCCAATATCACGCAGACGATGAGGAATACCCACTTTGGTATTGAGGTCAAAAAGATATTGTATCACAGCTTCACCTGAGTCTTCTTTCAGCTCCAGTGTGCGTGCCATACGGCGGAACCTGTCTTCAAATCCTGCAATATTGTAGCGTAGCCCGTAGGGAATATTGACAGCATTCGCCAGTCCATGATGCGTATCAAGCAGCGATGACAGCGGGTGGGCCATAGAGTGCACCACACCCAGTCCTTTCTGAAAGGCAATAGCCCCCATCATTGACGCCAGCAGCATCTGTGAGCGTGATTCTACATCGGGTTTGTTAGTAGCCTTCTCCAGCGACAGAGAGATCAGGCGCATACCTTCGAGCGCGATACCATCTGCTATAGGGTGGTAGTTCTTAGCGAGAAATGCTTCCATATTATGCGTCAGTGCATCCATACCTGTAGCTGCAGTGATAAACGGCGGCAACTCCATGGTCAGGAGCGGATCCGCGAAAACGATCTTAGCGAGTAGCTTTGGCGAAAAAAGGATCTTCTTCTGATGAGTCTCATCATCTGCTATGATAGCACTGCGGCCTACCTCGCTACCCGTACCGGAGGTAGTAGGTATGGTGATGAAATGCGGTACATCGTTGGTCACATATATATCGCCGCCTATCAAGTCGTCATATTTAAATAGGTCCTCACGGTGATTGACACGCAATACGATAGCACGGGCCACATCGAGTGCCGCACCGCCACCTATACCGATGATACAATCACTCCCGGTCGCATCCCAGGCATCTCCGCCCTTATATACGTCAGACTTGACAGGGTTTTTATGTATATCTGAAAACACATCTACCGCAAACCCCTTTGCCTTCAGGTCGCTCACTATCTTCTTTAAAAAATCCAACTGGGCTACCGTCGGATCAGTCACGATCAGTGGATGAGACAAGTTATTTTTCTTCAGGTAGTCAGGTAGTTCATTGACGGCACCTGCACCAAAACGAATGACAGTAGGAAAATTGAATTGGCTGATTGACATTTTTAATGTATTGATTAGTTAGAATAAAGTATTTAATATTTACATGCAAGTTTAATAAAAAGACGCTAGTTTTTGTATGATATTGAGATGGATGGATCCTACTTCTCAAAGCCAAACTCATGAAACACCTCAAACAGACGCTCATAAATATATTCCTTACTGAGGTTATATTTATCAAGGCTGTATTCGTGGCCTGAATGATAGTTTTTCTGACGAGCCTGTTCCGACTCGAGTGTTTTCACAAATTCATCCGATGCCTTCCAATCAAAATGCTTATACACCTTAATCACAGTATCTTTAGGATTTCCGATCAGATCATCATATATCACGGCTATGAACTGCGACGGGGGTATCACTCTGCGCATCTCTGCCAGATAGAGATAAAACTGTATCCCCAATTCAGACCATGCTAACCTTGATGGGTCATCATCTGGCAGGGAGCCATACATGGAAGTGAACATACTGGCAAAAGACGGTAGCGCCTCATAGGGATGGCGAGCAATGTATATGACCTTTGCATCCGGAAACCGCTCAAGCAGTGATTTGAATCTGCCCGTGCTCATTACATTCTTTGATAGATAGGTTTTGTCCTGCCCTGCTGCATATACGAAGCGTTTAACACAGCTTTCATAAAAATCCATTGTCCCCTTTCTGACAGAGAGCGGCTCTTTGTCCAGAAACTTATTGTCGTCTATCAAATCAAAATAGGGGAATGGCAGAAAAACCCCTGTACTCATCATGGTCTGAGCAAACGGCAGTTCATCCTCCTCAGCTTTATTAAAACCCATGGCGTGGATATTGTCCCAGCCGCCCCAAAATAGCTCATCAAGTTTGTTAAGGCCATTTCTGATCAGATTGCCTGTATGGCGGTCTATCCACTTTACCAGATTGGCGAACTTGGTAAAAGAGACCGTCATAAAAAAAGTATGGGCAAACTTAGTATATGCGAACCTGTCGTCATCCATGCTGATAAGCCTGTGAAGGTAAGTCGTACCACTCCGAGGATTGGCTATGATAAAGACCGGCTGGTTGATCTTTACTTTTTTATAACCCGAAAAAAATATCTCATCTATCAGTCTGAAGATAATATGTATAAACTGATTGAGCAAAAACTGAAATATGAAAAATATTGCAAACACCCATACGCGCATGTTAAAGCGCCTATATGAATAATAGATGATCTTGCCTAAGATACTGTAACGTACATAATAAAAACCTGCTGAAAAATATTTCATATGCTTTTACGACGGTGGCAAATGAAATATATTTTGGCTAGCTAAAAAAATCAAATAGGCTAAAATACTGATAGGTTGTCCCGAAGTGCATTTAAACGCATCTCAATGTCTTGGGAATCTTATGCTTTCCCTATCTTCGCTTAATGTTAAATAACAGACAGCTGTTTCTGCAGCATGTGGCACAGACCAGCACAGCACCTCTCATGATCGAGATAGAAAAAGCCGAGGGTATCTATATGTGTGGCACTGATCGGAAATATATGGACCTCATATCGGGTATCAGTGTGAGCAATATCGGTCATTCGCATCCGCGTGTGGTCCATGCTGTGCAGGAGCAGGCTGCGAAGTATATGCACCTGATGGTTTATGGTGAATTCGTCGAATCTCCGCAAACGGCATTTGCCAAGGCTCTCTCAGATATTCTGCCATCAAGCCTTAATTCTGTTTATTTCACTAATTCGGGTACCGAAGCTACTGAGGGTGCTATGAAACTGGCAAAGCGCGCTACAGGCAGAACACAATTCGTTCATTTCAAAAACTCCTATCATGGCTCTACACAAGGTGCGCTGAGTGTGATGGGAGATGAGTATTTCAAGCGGGCGTTCAGACCCTTGCTACCCGATGTGCTCTCTCTGGAGTATGGCACCACTGATGATCTATCCAAAATATCTACACAAACAGCGGCTGTGATCATCGATCCTGTACAAGCAGAATCGGGAGTCACAGTACCGGGTATAGAATATTTCCAAAAGTTAAGAGAAACGTGCAGCAAACATGGAGCACTGCTGATACTAGATGAGGCACAAACAGCCTTCGGCAGATGCGGCTCTATGTTTGCGTTTGAACAATTCGGAATAATACCGGATATCTTATTACTGGCAAAGGCCTTCGGCGGCGGTATGCCTTTGGGTGCATTCATAGCCGATAGAAAACTGATGTATGAACTGACAGACAATCCTGTACTGGGCCATATCACTACGTTCGGAGGGCATCCGGTCAGCTGTGCTGCAGGACTGGCAGCTCTCAGAGTAATTCAGGATGAGAGATTGATCGAGCAGGTGGAAGCAAAAGGTCAATTGTTTGAAGACCTGCTTGTACACCCTAAGATCAGATCTGTGAGGCGCAAAGGATTGATGATAGCATTGGAGTTTGAGACTTTCGAGCAAAATAAAAGGATCATCGATCATTGTATCTCGAATGGAATCCTGACAGATTGGTTTCTCTTTGCACCACAGTGTATGAGGATAGGTCCTCCTCTGATCATCACCGAAGCAGAGATCAGACAGGCTTGCGAAATAATACTAAAGTCTATAGAGATCGAATCAGCCTAAAGCTGCCTCTCAATTGAGGCAAAAATGAAAGCTGGTAGCATTGGTGATGACCGACTTTGCCTTACCCTTATAGAGATGGATCAGGTTTTTTCTGCACCTGAATGTCATAAAATCTACACTGGGAGCATTTTCCACCACACGGATGAGATCTCCGGGGAAACAACCTAATTCAAAAAGTTCGACGGTCAAACCCTTGTCTTTTAAGTCTACTATGTATGCAAATTCTCCTTTAGGTAACTCTGATAGGGGCTTCATTAATTATTTTGTTAGGTTTTACACTTACAAGATAAATCATTCAT
>CAIXBT010000372.1 GCA_903917755.1 uncultured Bacteroidota bacterium | reverse complement strand
GCGGCGGCTATCTGCCCGAACTGGAATGCATCATCTACTATGGGCATAAAAAAATCGACTGTACTGATGAGCCCGATGTTATTGCCCATATCATAGACGGCAGCATCGTCTTTGGTTTCATTGCCCACGAGTAGCAGAGGGTTAACGGGCTGCTTATCTTCTGACCGCAATATTTCTTCTAATACCGATGGAGCCACCTTGCATCCGCATCCACCGCCGTGACTAAAGCTAGTGAGTTTTATATCGTTAGGGTCTGTTGGTTTTTTGTTCTCTAATGTCAGCATAAGGCTATTTTTTTGAAATATACTAAACATCATTTTCTCCTGTTGATAAATCTCATGTTTTGCAAAATCATGCTTCGCTTTGACCGTAAAAAAAAATAATTACCTTTCGAACTTCAATAGCAGGCATTGAAATTTGATGAAGAAATATTAGCTAGTTTGCAGCACGATCTAAGCGTGTGCAGGAACTATATACGACAGGTATCTCAGGGTATGCTGAAAGGCAGCGTGAGCAAGTATCCGATATTTGTAGCCATTCGTTCGCAGCCGGATATAGATCTCGGTCTTCCTATCATTAACCGGGAGGAGCTCGAGTTGACCTGGAGTATAAATGCCTCGCATCTGGAAGACTTTGCCAACAGCAACATCATCCATCAAGATAAACTCCCGGATTTTATCAAAAATTATAAAGATCCCAATGAGTTCATGTGTATCTTTATAGCAGAAGAAGGAATGATGAGTTTCATCTTCATGCCTTATGAGAAACCTCAAAGCACACTGGACATCAGCAAGGAACAGCTGAACTAGATCCTTGCTGTTTCTTTTTTAATCAAGATCATTATGCTCAGAATCTCCCTTTATATCTTTTTTTTCTTTGGTAGTCTAGCAACCCTTTTTGCACAGCATGATCTCTATAGAGAGAAAACCATTAGCCCCAAAGTGATGACAGGTGCATGCCGTATGGATCAATATCTGCATCTGCTGAAGGGCAAAAACATAGCGCTGGTAGTCAACCAAACCAGCCGAATAGAGCATCAGCATCTAGCAGATACACTCAAAGACTCAGGCATCAATATCAAAGTGATCTTTGCACCGGAACACGGATTCAGAGGTGATGCGGACGCAGGTGCCCATGTGAGCAATACTACAGATGCTAAGACAGGTATAGCGATCATCTCTCTCTATGGCAAAAAACAAAAGCCAACGGCAGAGGACCTGAAAGATATAGATATTGTGGTGTTTGATATTCAGGATGTGGGCTGCCGGTTTTATACCTTCCTGTCTACCTTGCAATATGTGATGGAAGCATGTGCGGAAAACGGAAAGGAACTATTGATACTCGACCGCCCGAACCCGAATGGTAATTATGTAGATGGACCGGTGCTGGAAATGAAGTATAAGTCATTCGTAGGTGTGTCTAAGATCCCTGTCGTATACGGACTTACATTAGGTGAATATGCACGAATGGCAAAAGGAGAAAAATGGATAAATGATGCGGAGAAACTGGACCTGAAAGTCATAGCCTGCGAAAACTATGATCATAATACTAAGTACAAACTACCGATCAATCCGTCACCAAATCTCAGAAATGAGAGAGCTGTGTTTTTATATCCCTCATTATGTTTTTTTGAAGGGACGAATGTGAGTGTAGGCCGTGGAACGGATTTCCCTTTTCAGGTGATCGGTTCGCCCGATATTGTGATGGATAGCGGCTTTAGCTTCACACCTGTGAGCAAGCCGGGCGCTATGGACCCGCCAGCGAAGGGGCAACTGTGCAAAGGATATGATCTCAGAAAGTACAATAAAGAAACGGGTAAAGAATTGAGCACCGAAATGAAAGGCGTGAACCTGAAATATCTGCTGAAAATGTATGCGCTGACGGCTGACAAGGAGAAGTTTTTTTCCAGCCCGGAGTTCTTTGATAAACTGGCAGGTACTGATGAACTTCGCAAACAGATCATGGCCGGCAAAACAGAGGCGGAGATCAGAAGCAGCTGGCAGCCGGCACTGAAAGAGTATAAAGAGAAGCGCAGGAAGTATCTT
>CAIXBT010000371.1 GCA_903917755.1 uncultured Bacteroidota bacterium | reverse complement strand
TCAAACTCAGGCATCATACGACCTACACCGAACCACTGCAATTCGCCTTTTTTGCTTTTTGAAGTGCGATCTTCAGAGAAAGCCGCAACGGCATTATCCCAGCTCAATTTGCCCAAAGATATTTGATTGTAGATCGAGTCGACCTTTGCTTTGATCTTGGCCTTGTCATCATCAGTAGCCTTGTCAGTGAATTTCAGCAATATATGTGCTACATGTATCTCGCCCTGTGCCGGACGCATACCATTCAGTTTGACCAGATGATAGCCGAACTGAGTGCGTACAGGCATTGATATCTGGCCGGACTTTAGGTTATAAGCTGCGCTTTCAAAAGGATAAACCGTTTGAAACACAGTGAACCAACCGATGCTTCCGCCATTGTCTTTGGCAGACGGGTCACCTTTATGCTTTTCAGCACTTTCTTTAGCCAGCTTCGCAAAATCTTCTCCCTTTTCTAAACGGGCACGAAACTCTAGTGCCTTTTTGTAAGCTGCCAGTGTATCGGCAGGATTGGCGTTTTCATCACATCCTATCAGTATGTGACTTACGTTGACCTCCTGTTTAGAACGGCTATATGCCTCCTGTATCAGCTGATCGGTTATCTCCTTGTCAGTCAGATATGACTTAGCGAGTTGTTTGCGATATCCCTCGAGTTCATTTTTCAAAGTTGAAATGGTATCCAGTTTGAGCTCCTCGGCTTCTCTCACCTTCAGGCGAAAGTTCTCATAGAGGGCCAGATAGTCCGTCAGCGATTTCTCGCTATAGTCTGCCTGATTGTTGATGTTGTTTTTGGTATAAACATACTCAAACTCGCTGACCGTAACTGGCACAGCTGATACTGTGAATATCACAGAATTCTTGTCTGTTTTTTGAGCGAAAGATGAAAGGGACAAGAGAAGTACAGAAGAAATGATGGCTTTACGAATCATAAAAGTGTATAGTTTGTGTTGCTTTTTTAAAAAGTGGACAATAATAACATTTGCCTAAAAAAGTCGGGCGAAGTTAATTAATTTTAACAGAGGTGGAAGAATATGACGTAATTAAACGATTCGTGTCCCTCAGGACCATTGATAATTAACAATTTGGTTAATTTTGATGTATACAATACCAATATGCCCCTGCTTAATGAAAAATCCTCAACCGATGACAGCGACTTTGCCCTGCGCTGGTATAAGGTACGCAACCGAGTGAAGGAAGAGTTCGGACAGCGGCCTGACCTCAATGCCATCTTGTTCATCATCGGAATGAATGAAGTGGGCATTGTAAAGGAGGTCTGGGAGAAAGAAGAAAAGATCAACCTGATGCATGTGGCCGTCTGCCGTCTGCTATGCTCTGAGGGATATTATAAACTCATGGGCACAGATGAGGAAGGCTGGCCTCATTATGAACCGGTCAAGGGCCTGCCACCGCTGACCATGAAAGAACAGGAGGAACTGCTGAAGAGAAAGATCGTAGAGTATTTTGAGATGTAATCCGGATTTTATGATATCAGCGGGATATTTTATATAGAGTAGTTTGCTTACTTTCGCGTATACAATTTAACGTATATGATGAAGCAATTGAAATTCTATATTGTAACCATAGGCCCATTACTGGCCTTCATTGCTTTTTTCCTCATCCAAGGCAAAACTCTGGTCCCTTCTACATTTGTATCAGAAGTAAAAAACGCCAATGCAGGAGGCGGAAGTGTGATGGAGAGTTTCAAACATCCGCTCACTATCATTCTGATGCAGATACTGGTTGTGCTCGGCACTGCCAAATTCATCGGATATCTATTTACCCGTATCGGCCAGCAATCTGTGATAGGCGAGATCGTGGCAGGTATCGTGCTGGGTCCTTCTTTATTAGGATTACTTTTCCCGGATGCCTATCACTTCCTTTTTCCTGTTTCCCTTATGTCAAATCTGAATTTGGTCAGTCAGGTCGGTCTGGTACTCTTTATGTTCATCATCGGTATGGAGCTGGATCTCGACAAGTTAAAGAACCGGGTAGGCGAAGCGATTGTGATCAGTCATTTGAGTATCGTATTTCCCTTTCTTCTGGGTGTGATGCTGGCCTATTTTCTCTATTCTACTTATGCCCCTGCTAATATTCCTTTCATTGCCTATTCACTTTTTATCGGAATAGCCATGAGCATTACAGCCTTCCCCGTCCTGGCGCGAATCCTCAAGGAAAGAAATATGACGCAAACCCCTGTAGGTAGTATGGCAATAATCTGTGCAGCTATCGATGATGTGACGGCATGGTGCATCCTGGCAGTGATCATCGCTATCGCAAAGGCTGGAAATGTGTCCGGAGCATTACTCACCATTGCCTTTACAGTTATTTATGTACTGATCATGTTTTTTGCTGGAAAACCCCTACTCAGAAAACTGAGTGATAAGTATTTTCAAAACGATACACTTCAGGCCCCATTCATCGCCACCATTTTTATGACCCTTATCTTTTCTGCTTTTGTGGCCGAGGTGATAGGTATACATGCATTGTTCGGCGCTTTTCTGGCAGGTGTCATCATGCCCGCAAACTTATCTCTGCGGAAACTATTTACGGAGCGGGTAGAGGACGTCAGTATCATGCTGCTATTGCCTTTGTTTTTTGCTTTCACAGGTTTAAGGACTCAGATCGGGCTGCTCAATAATTCAAATCTGTGGCTGATCTGCGGGGCGATCATTGGACTGGCTGTCGTCGGCAAGTTCATGGGAGGCGCACTGGCAGCCAAACTGGTCGGACTGTCATGGAAAGATGGCCTGAGCATAGGAGCGCTGATGAATACGAGAGGCCTTATGGAGCTCATCGTGCTGAATATCGGTTATGATTTGGGAATATTGAGGCCGGAGATCTTTACCATGTTTGTGCTTATGGCGCTGACCACTACTTTTCTCACAGCTCCCGTACTAAATTTCATAGAGAAATTCTATGCCAGAAAAGAAGCTTCGGAAATGTCCAAAAACAAAGGGATCGCGGTATAGACCGAAAAGGTATTTTCGAACTAGGACTTCAGTTCTCCCAATACAAACTTCCTAAGGAGGTTTAAGGCAGTGATAGACGACAGCCGTATATTCTCCATCCTGCGCGGAAAGAAATGATAGGTCTTTGTAATGATATGCTCTCTGTTTCCTACAGCGAAACATACCGTCCCAACGGGTTTGTCTGCTGTGCCCCCATCAGGGCCTGCTATGCCTGATATCGACACGCCATAGTCTGCCGTACTGACTCTCAAGAGGCCTTCGAGCATCTCTCGTACACAAGCTTCACTCACAGCACCCTGGTTTTGAAGGGTTTCTTTTTTGACTCCAAGTATCACCTCTTTCATCTGATAGGAATAGGTAACTGTCGAGCCTTCAAAGTAGCGTGAGCTACCCGGAATACTAGTGATCAGATGGCCTGCATACCCTCCGGAGCAGCTCTCGGCGAGTGCAAATTTTTTGCCTCTGGCCAGGAAGAGGGTTCCCAGCAGCTCCTCCAGTTTTATATCTTCATGGGCATATGCATAATCATGCATGAGGTCTTTGAGTTTATCAAACTGAAGATCCACTTCAGCTTCAGCCTCGGCTGTAGTCACTTCGTAGGCAGATAGTCTGAGTTTCACGATACCGAGATCGGGCAGATAGGCCAGTTTCATAGACTTTGGCAACTGAGTTTCAAACTCGTCGAGCATCTTGGCAATGCTTGACTCACCGATACCGCAGGTCATAAGATTGCGGTGAATGATGTGCGGAAAAGTAAACCGCTGTGAGAGCTTCGGCAGGACATAATTGGTCATCATCTGCTTCATCTCGTAGGGCACACCGGGCATAGACATATATACCACGCCATTCTCATCGAACCACATGCCGGGCGCTGTGCCGCGATCGTTAGGGATCACCTCACAGTTCGAAGGAAGCATGGCTTGCTTTTTGTTCAACTCAAGTATGGCGTGACCCCGCTTTTCGAATATGACCCTTAGCTTCTCAAAGGTCTCTTCGTGATAGACCTCTTTCACCCCAAAATACTCGCACAGCGTATGCTTGGTGATATCATCTTTGGTAGGGCCGAGGCCACCGGTGATGAGTACGATCTGAGACTGGCTGCTGGCGCGGCGGAGGCCGTCAATGATATGTTCGGCACTGTCGCTGACAGAAAGTATCTCGTGCACTTTGGCACCGATACCGTTCAGCTGCTGACCTATCCATGCCGAGTTTGTATCAACGGTCTGGCCTATTAATAATTCATCGCCGATGGTGACTATGGTGCAATTCATGAGAAGTATTTAAATCAATAACGAATATAGTATCTCTCTCCGGGAATGAAATAGAAGATGCGGCAGGAATTATTTTTTGAGGTCCATGAGAGATTTTGTAATGAGCTTCATATCATCCGAATCAAAAGATAAAATGGTGACATCTCTGGACTCCTTGACAGCCAGACCGTGATCGTATGCCTTGTCGTAATAGTGAAGTGTGATCCGCGCTACCTCAGCGAAGTTCCTTTCCTCCAGCGCACGCAGGGCATCTTTCATGGCCTCATTGCCCAGCCTTCTTTCTATCTTACGGACAGACTCTTCGAGACCCTCTATATGTTGCTCTCCATAATCCCCGACCAGTCGTTTCACCCGCACTTCGAGCGGTATATCCACCACTACGATCGGTGACTTCAGCATAATAGCCCAGAGTTCATTGGTGATATAACATCTGCCTATGTTCTTGCTTTCATCTTCCAGCCAGATCCTTTTGTTCAGATCGAGTTTCGACAACGCCAGATGCACATCGTTCTCAAACTGTTCAGTACTGGGCTGCGCCGGTTCGCCCAAAGCGCCGAATGCAGAACCTTTATGATTGGCCAACCTTTCGAAATCCAATATCTGCTCTCCCTGATCTCTCAGATGATGCAGCATTTCTGTTTTGCCGCTGCCGGTACGTCCGCCTATTATGACATATCTAGCCTCGCTGCTCAGCCCCTCCAGAACCAAATGACGATAGGCCTTATAGCCACTCTTCAGTGTATAAACCTCATAGCCCATGGTGTCAAAAAGCCATGCCATAGAACCCGAGCGCATACCACCCCGCCAGCAGTGTACGAATATCTTATTGTCTCTGACCAGTGGCTTTACTAACCGAACGAACTCGACCATCTTGGGACCGACTATCTCCAGGCCGGCTTCTATAGCATCATTTTTGCCGGTTTGCTTATACAATGTTCCGATTTTGGCCCTCTCTTCATCATTGAACAAAGGCAGGTTGATAGCATGAGGGATATGCCCCTTGATGAATTCTTTTGGTGAACGCACATCGATAGTGAGATGCCCCTGAGAACGGCTTATAAACTCCCCGATATCCAGTGCCTTGCTCATAAACTTCCGCTGTGGAGATATTTTTTTGTGAAACTATAGAGGTTAAATCCTTTGTTGAGATAGGTATTTTTCAGATTGTCATAAAGAGCTTTCTGATCAAAACCCTTCATTTTATTCTTATTGATGATCTTAAAGGCCTTATCGGCCAGCAGCATGATCCTGCGTTCCTGATTTTGTGAGGAAGCTTTAGCTGAAGTAAATGCCTCTATCAATTCTTTGACACCCTTACCTTCGACGGCCACTGTTTTGAGTATTCGTATGTTTTCTTTGCCATTGATATGTAGCTGCGTAGAGAGAAAGTTGAGCATAGCTTCCGCATCAGGGCGATCAGATTTATTGACCACATATATATCTGCTATCTCCATCAGGCCGGCTTTCATAGCCTGTATGGAGTCGCCGCCTTCGGGCACCAGGACCAGCACCGTCGTATCTGCCAATCCGGCTATCTCTACCTCGCTCTGACCTACACCGACGGTCTCTATAAATATGTAATCGAAAGGATAGGATTTCATGACTTCTACTATCTCGATGATCTTATCACTGAGCCCGCCCAAAGAACCTCTTGATGCCAGTGAACGAATAAAAAGATCCGGATTGTTGAAATGTGAACTCATCCGAAGTCTGTCTCCCAGCACTGCACCGAGATTAAATGGAGAGGATGGATCTATCAAAATAAGCCCTATTTTTTTGCCGGCATCCAATAAATTCCCGATCACTGCGTTCAGAAGCGTACTTTTGCCGGCACCGGGAGGACCGGTGAAGCCTATGACAGGAATATCTGCGGGCCGCAGTGACTCTAATGTCTTTTCAAAACCCTCTGCTTCGTTCTCTACCAGTGAGATAGTTCGAGCCAGAGTTTTAAAATCGGATATGAAGGTTGTATTTTGCGCTTGCATTCGTTTACCGAAAATATAAAACATTTGGAGCAAAGCCCAAGCTTAAAAAATCTCTTACCCACAGGGAGAAACCAATGGATGGTATATATATCATGCCTGTTGGTGTTTGCGGGTTTCTCCTGCTCCCGTCTGGTCATCAGTCTGGGCTTGATAGGACTGATAGTGGGTGGCCTGCTAATGGCAGATATCAGACAGACAGCATCACTCTATATGCGCCGTCCTGCATATTATATCAGCGCGATCTTTTTTCTCGTGATCCTTCTCTCAGGGCTCAACTCTGCTGATAAACATCAGTGGCTCACCTTCCTGCAGATCAAGATCCCATTTTTGCTGCTGCCATTTGCGTTTTGCGGCTACAGTTTTTTTGATCGGGCATTTTTCAATAAACTCCTATTATTATTTATCTGCTGTATGTCTGTCAGTGCTGCCGGAGTGATGATCAATTATATCCTTCACTATGAAGAGGTCAATCTACGCATACTTATGGGCGGTGTCATTCCGGTACCATTCTCTCATATTCGTTATACCCTATTGCTGGTGTTTTCGTTTTTTGCTCTTATCTGGCTATGGGAACAGAGGATCATCACCAGAAGAAATTTTTTGCTTGCTCCTGCTATCTTCTTCTTCATAGTGATACATATCCTCTCATCTCGCAGTGGCTGGCTGGCGCTATATGCAGGCCTGTTGTTTTATTTTTTCGTATACATCTTTCGTACCCGAAGGTACACGGTGGGTATAGGCATGGCGGGCGCTATCATAGCCCTGCCTTTTTTATTTTATCAGCTGATACCAAGCTTTCAAAACAAGATCAACTACATGAAGTATACTGCACAGCAGTATAAAGAAGGGCATCTGGACGACATGTCTGACGCTATGCGCATCTCCTCATGGAAAGTGGGCATAGAGATCATCAAGCGCCACCCCTGGACCGGAGTGGGAGTAGGCGACCTGCTGACCGAATCTAAACAAGTATCAAGGGAGCTCTTCCCGAATATGAAGAATGAAGATGACCGCAAGATGCCTCACAACGAATTCATCTGGATATGGGCAGCCTCAGGTTTCTTTGGGTTTCTGGCATATTGTGTGGCCTTCTTCTATCCTCTTATAGTTTCTCTAAAATATAGAAACTGGCTATTTGCGATGCTATATGTTATTTTCTTTTCTTCATTTCTGACCGAACCTTCTATCGAAGAACAGATAGGCAGCACATTCTATCTATCGTTTTTACTTATCTTTCTTGCTCATTTCAACTTTCGTCCCTCGGCTCATGAATAAAATCACAGCACTCATTATCACGCTCAATGAAGAGCGGCATATCGGTGCCTGTATCGATTCGGTCGCGGGCCTCTGCGATGAGATCCTCATCATAGATTCCATCTCTCAAGACCAAACAAAGGTGATAGCAGAAGCCAAAGGCGCAAGGGTCGTAACCAATGCTTTCACCGGGTTCGGCAGGCAAAAAAACTTCGGGACAGGTTTAGCTTCCCATGATCTTATTCTCTCTTTAGATGCGGATGAAGTAGTGTCGCCGGAACTAAAAAGGTCTATCACTGCCATCAAGGAAAATCCAACTGCATCGGCTTATTCTTTTAATATCCTCAACTTCGTCGGAGACCGTGCTGTCAGATCTTGCGGAATGTATCCCGACACACATGTGAGGCTATATGACAGACGTCTGGTGAAATGGAACGAACGCGAAGTGCATGAAGGATTAGAGATCAATGGTGAGGTAAAATTTCTTTCCGGCGATCTGCTTCACTATAGTTGGGATGACCTGTCCCAACTGAAAGAAAAATCTAGCTACTATGCCGGATTGGGAGCGAAAGTTTATAAAAATGGAAACCCCATTGTATTGTCATTAAAAATGATCTTCAATCCTATCATCAAATTTCTGAAAACATATATCATTCAGATGGGTTTTACTGATGGTTACCTGGGTTTGCTGATCAGTTATTACAGAGCACGTGAGACATTTTTAAAGTATTATTGGGCAATGATATGAAAATAGGTTTTGACGCAAAAAGAATGCTGAATAATCCGACCGGACTGGGCAATCATGCCCGCATCCTGCTCAGTGCGCTGATGAGAGACTATGCGGAAAACGAATACCTGCTTTTCACACCCCGCACTCGTACTGAATATATTCAACAGCTCCACGGAAATTTTCATCTCCACCTTCCGGAAACAATACTGGCCAGGTCTCTTCACCCGTGGTGGCGTTCATTTGGCATAACTAATGATCTTCTGAAAAATAACGTCGACCTATATCATGGTATCAGCAATGAACTACCCTTCAATATCCATCGCACTAGCATCAAAACGGTAGTAACGATACATGATCTCATTTTTTTGAAACATACCGAACAATATCCCTGGCTGGATCGCCAGTTCTATACACTCAAAACTAAATATGCTGCTAAACATGCGGATGCCATCATTGCTGTCAGTCAGGAGACCAAGCGCGACCTGATGGAGATGTATGCCGTTCCCGAAAACAAGATCGTGGTCATATATCCCAGTGTGGACCAGAAATTTTATCGGAAAACATCTGAAGTAGAAAAAGAAAAATTGAAGGCGCGATACAAACTGCCCCAAAAATTCATACTGAATGTGGGCTCTTTCTTTCCAAGAAAAAATCAGATCAAACTCATCGAAGCATTTGACCTTATAAAAGATAAGATCGAGGAAGATCTTGTATTAGTAGGGAGTTCGGGGTATATGTTAACTGACATTCAGAAAATGATCGCTGAAAAAAAATTAGAACAGAGGGTTCACATCATCACCGATGTCAGCAATGATGATCTGCCGGGGCTGTATCAATCTGCTGCTCTTTTTGTATTTCCCAGTCTTTTCGAAGGATTCGGTGCACCTGTTTTGGAGGCTTTGTTCTCGGGTGTTCCGGTCGTCGCTTCTCGCGGCGATGCTATAGGGGAAGCGGCAGGGCCAAATTCGGCTACGATAGATCCTAAAGATGTAAAAGCGATAGCTGCAGAAATACTATCTGTATCAAAAGATGAAACACGACAGAAAACAATGATAGATGCAGGATACGTTCATGCTCTGACTATGACCGACAGGGTCTTTGCAACAAAAACAATGGATGTTTACAAAAGTCTTTTTAAGACCTCTGGCTTGGCTTGATCTTTTCGTCGACCAGAAATACATATATCTCCGATGTACCTTCTGCCTTCAATACGAGATTGCCATCATGATAATAGTGACCTTTGACATTGTCGGCCAGGTCCAGTACTGATGGCAGTTCCCCGCGATTTTTGATATTGAACATATCCACCGCTTTATTCAGATCTGCAGCGATCTGCGTGGTATCTGCCAGAAATATCTGCACTTTGGGAAACACTGGAAGCCTCCTGCGTGAAGCTTGCTTTGGGCTTAAGATCAGGCTGCCGGTATCTGCCACGAGTGTTTCGCAGAGGCACATGGCCGCATTAGAATTCTCAAGTGTGAATCCGATAGCACCTTTTTGAAAAGTGTTTTCACAAAAAGCATCTTTGATCTCGTTTTCCCAGCAGAACACATGTGCCCATTTCAATTCCTCACTCAGGGCTCTAACCTCTGCGACTGCATCAACTATTGTTTCACAAAAAATGAATTTGGCACCTTTCTCGATCAGCATACCCGCAAAAAGAATATCCAGTTCCTGATTATGTTTTGCATCCTCACTGTTCGCAGAGATGGATTGCTCCTGACTGCGGGAAATATCTTCCACTGCTTTGCTTACAGATGTATATTCCACATGGCTATAGTCTACTGTGCGCGTCCCCATTGGTTTGTCAGTCGGGGCATCGACATTAGTGTTCCTCACGGGGATGTACTCTTCTACGAGCATATCGCCTGAGGTATCATTAACAGTAAACTCCTCCGCATGGTTTGCTTTCTTGGCCGAAAACAAACTCTTCAAGCTTCCCAGAAACCCTGTGTTGCTATCTTCTGTATACATAAGCATTGATTTAGTGTAATCCGATTTTATGGTAACGTCATACAAGTTCCCTCAAAATTGCTCATTTTGCCCATTGTGTTACATAATTGTTATGGATCATTTTCAACGCTTCCAGCTATAGTATTCAAATTAATAGACAGTGTTCGTTTTATGCCTGTGCGTAATAAACGATCTAACCAAACAAAAGCAGGGACCTAAGCCCCTGCTTTTCCGTTTATGATATGATCTTCAAAACTACTCAGCTAGAGCAAATACAATAGCACTACGGATTTAAACAAAATTTGTATTGATCTGTCTGTGATATCCGCATACTGAAAATAATTGTTGCTTTAAGCAGCCAGTACAAAACCTATTTTCTTTTTGGCTTTGCTAAAGACTTTTTCTTCCTGATTGTATACTTCACTTACTGTCATTGGCTCTTCGATCACTGTGCCTTTGCCTATATGATCAGACAATTTCTGTGCTTTTTCTACAGATAACTTGTCAAACTCATATCGAGCTATCAATCTGCCCTTGCGCAGCAGTGCCGTATCGATGTTTTGCAGGGGTGTATTGAATGAACAAACTACCTGTATGTTCAAACAATCTGACAGCAAGCCATCTGACAGGTTGAGCAGGTTCGATACGCCTGATCCACCTGACTCGTTTCTGTCCATCACCACATTCTCCGCATCCTCTATCACCAGCACCGAGTCCTGATTGTCGAGCAGTAGCTGCATGAATTCAGGGTCCGTGATTCTCTGTGCGATATTAGGCGATACGAATAGCACACGTTTATTGATCTTACCTATCAGATAGCGCAGATAGGTCGTTTTGCCGGTGCCCGGTAGTCCGTGCAGCAACACTATGCCCTTGTCTTTTTTCTTATTAAGACGAGTGCGAATTGTTTTATCCACTTCTGTAAAGTCATCTTCATAGTGCAAAGACAGATCGAGCCTGGTGCGCTTCACTTCTGTGCTTGTCACATTAAAGCCACTACTGCCAGAAGTGATCAGGTTGATCTCAAAAGTTCTTTTCTTGGTATTGTTCCTAAACTTTTTGAGTTTGTCCATGATCTCTTTTACAAAGCCTTCATCTATATTAGGAGTAAAAACCCCGCAGCAAGTGTAATCGAACTTGATCATCCTATCGCCTTCCAGCAGCATCACTGCATGATCAATCTCCTGCTTCTTGTGTCTATAGCAATAGCTCGACTCGGTCAGCACCTTTAGAGTAATTCCGGCATATTCTTTTTTGATAAAATCATAAGCTTTCAATCGGTCAATATTATATATCCAATTGGCCGAAGGAATATTTCTGAATAGCGTGAAGTACAAACTTTCAGGGTGAAGAAACTTATCAGTGAAACAATCCGTCAGATCATGCTCGCTAAATATTTCTCTATAATTGTTCATCTCTCTTTTTTGCCCCACCCAACTTCCCCAAAAGGGAGTGCTAATGCAGAGGCGTTAATAATAAGCTCCCCTTAATCTACCTCAATGGGAGACTTGAAATACAAAATGGATTTGTATTAAAAACCCCCTTGGGGGTTTGGGGCCTTACACCACCTTATTCGCGCAGCAGCTTGCGGCTACTGCATCGGGTTTAGCACGAAAGGTGAAACCCATAGACAGAATATATCCCATCGCCTCGCTCAAAGCAGTGTTTGAACCAAAGCGGGGATTTGTATTGATATCGGCATGTACCTCCAGCTCGGTCTTGTACTTGTCAAAGAGATTGCACAGATGATAGGCGATCTCGATAGACTTGGCCACTTCATGCAGCATACGCTCTTTCAGCGTCATGCGTTGGGTGCTGCGGTCTGCATTGATATACATATATCCGCCTTTTCCTTTTCGCAAGATCACTATCACCGTCGCAAACTCCGTCTCACCGCTGTATACCTGAGAGTCGGTGCCGATACATACTTTTATTTTATTGCCCAGTTCACCTTCGCTGATCAGGGCTTTTTCTACTGCCTCCATGATGGGGATTTTGATCGGAGTCCCATCCAGTTTTCTCCATTTTCCATTTATTACTGATTGCATTGTTTTTCATTTTTGCCCCACCCAACCCTCCCCAAGGGGAGGGCTAATGCAGAGTCTTGTTAATAATATTTGCCCTCTAAATCTCCCCCCCAATGGGAGACTTGAAATACAACCTACATTTGTATTAAGCCCCCTTGGGGGTTTGGGGGCCGCTTATGCATCCATCTTCACGATCTTTGGGTAGAAGATACCTTCTACATTTACCAGACCGGTTTGTGCCGCCATCACGGTGTGGATGTCTTTGTACGCATGTGGCGCTTCGTCTAGTCCTCC
>CAIXBT010000370.1 GCA_903917755.1 uncultured Bacteroidota bacterium | reverse complement strand
TCTACCATTGAACTATTCCCGTATTCCCGGATTGGGCAAAGCCCCGTCCCCCCGTCCATAAAAACGGGACGCAAATATAATGATTAACCCTGATTTTCAAAATAAGAGCAGAGATTTTAATAAACCTTGGAGCAAAACTGACAAACAAGGCGTTATAGCTTGATTGTTCACTGCCAATTTCGATTAGAATTATCTCGAAATACACCTAAAACTAGCATTTCCTGTTTAAATTTCGCCTCCAACATCAATTCCAAGTCAAATTAAGCCAACACACCTATTTCATAAACAATCAATTAAAATATTTTATCCTACATTATAGCTATATATATATATTCCCTAGTATTGTAATATTAAATAACTTATAAAATACCAATTATGAAAAGAACCAAATTTGCGATCCTATTCCTGCTGGCAAATTTCATTGCTGTGAGTTGTGTCAATGCACAAACGTCAAAAAATGAACCCAAGGTATCACAAACTGAAACCAAGAAAGTAATAACACCTTCTACTAATCAGCAGCATGTGGTAACCAAGAATGAAAAACCAGCTCCTCCTAAGGCGAAAAATGAATCGTCTTCGTTACATTCTGACCAAGCCACTCCGGGCCATACTCAAGAGAACAAATCAAACTCTCAAGAACTCAAATCTGCGCCATTGTCACCAAGATAACAACCGACAGATATCGAAAATCCGGAAGATAGACCATGCCTATCCTGCTCTAATACCTTATTAAATAATTAAATCCAAAACCAAAATATGAAACAAATAATTACCGGAATCCTTGCCTTATATATCATCGTGGCACTTTCATCATGTGCTAAAACTGTCGTGTATGGATGTACAGATCCGACTGCTTATAACTATAATGCTAATGCTACTCAGGATAATGGTTCCTGCATTGCAAAAGTATATGGATGTACAGATCCGACTGCCTCAAATTACAGTTCATACGCCAATGTGAGCGATGGCAGTTGTACCTATAACGGGCAGGTTAACTTCTGGACTGCCGTCAATACTTATGGCCAGATCACAGTAACGATCTATGGTCAAACAGGATATATCACATCATATTACTATAGTGGTACCCCTACCTGTGGTTCAACAGGGTGTGCTACATTTACGCTCCCTGTAGGTACCTATACATTTTATGCTTACAATGGTAGTGGAACCACGTGGAATTCAAGCGGTACTTCTACCGTGACAGTCAATGCAAACAGCTGCTTTAATGAGGAGTTGTATTAATAGCTGAACGAATAAATTCATAAGAAACCTCCACTCCTGTCATAGGGCTGGAGGTTTTCTGTTTTAAAGATCATGCTTAAGATGAAAGACGATATTACTCCCTTAGCACATTTCATTACATTTGTCACAAGATCTCTATTATGACCCTCAGCAGATTTAATGTACGTGTTTATGGCATCCTCATCAATGATAAGAACCAAATATTAGTGGCCGATGAATTAATAAAAGGCCATGAGACCACTAAGTTTCCCGGCGGCGGGCTGGAGTTGGGCGAAGGCCTCAGAGATGGACTGGTGAGAGAGTTCAAAGAAGAATGCAATGTGGATGTCGAGGTCACAGACCATTTTTATACTACTGATTTTTTTGTTCCTTCCGCTTTTGACAAAGACAGCCAGATGATCTCCGTCTATTATTTATGTACCTGTCAGCAGTGGCAGCTGATCAAAACATCTTCCCGAAAATTCGACTATGTGACCATACCCGGCAAAGATGCCGAATCATTCAGATGGGTAAATATGATCGATCTGCAAAATGAAAAAGATGTCAACCTTGCGATAGACATAGTAGTGTTGAAATTATTGGTTGATAAATTTGCAAAGGCAACTCCCTGAGTTCACTTCACATCGATTTTCGCTCCTAAAAACTTAGGCTTAGTATTCAGAACATAAATGTCAAGAAACACTTTGACTCTGGCGAAACGCTCGCGCAGCATGGTTTTAAACCCGGCTCTTTGACTTACATCTCTCGCATTGAACCCTACCACATCCATACCTTCATGCTGAGCTATGAATATAGCTCTCTCATTATGAAAGCGCTGTGATATGACAGTATATCGTGTTTGTCCGAAGATTTTCAAACATCGCAGCATAGAATCGAAGGTTCTGAATCCGGCATAATCAAGATAAATACAGGAGTCCGGCACCCCCAGCGCCACCAAGTCTGTGCGCATATATTCGGATTCATTATATTCATGTCGGCTATTGTCTCCACTTACTATGATACGGTCTATCTTGCCGGCATGATACAAGCGTGCAGTGGCATCTATCCTATATTTGAAATATTGATTTTCATAACCATTACTAAGATTTTTGTTTGTCCCGAGCAATAAGCCCACTCTGTTTTTAGGGATGCTGTCTACATTATCAAATATCGATGACGAAGTATCTCTGATGATCACATTATTGCAAACTATAAAAGCTGTGATAGATACGATAAAGGCAAGTATGATGGTCAGATAAAGCTTATTTTTGTGTTTACTGATAAAAGATTGGATATTCGGTGTCATAATCGGACCATTGATTTTATACCAAAAGTATGAATAAAGAACAATTAAGCATTTTCGATATTTTCAAAATAGGCGTTGGGCCATCGAGTTCCCACACGCTGGGACCCTGGCGTGCGGCTGAGAGATTTCTGAAAGAAACAATAGATACTGAAAAGATAAAAAAAGTACAGATCCGGCTCTACGGTTCGCTGGCTAAAACAGGCCGTGGTCACGGCACTGATATAGCAGTAATGATGGGCCTGAGCGGCGAGGACCCGGTCACATTCGACACCGCAAAACTGACCCCGACCATAGACATTATCAAGCAATCAGGCAAGATCAAACTTCAGGGTAAGAATGAGATCTTTTTTGACTACAATGAAGATCTGCTCTTTCTCAAACATGAGAGCATGCCCTTTCACCCCAATGCGCTTAAAATCTCCGCGACATACATCGATGATACAATGGGGGAAGAAATATATTATAGTATCGGAGGCGGTTTTGTGGTCAAAGAAGGTGAAGACAACAGCATGAAGCCGAGAATCAGCCTCAAATATGATGTAAACGATGGCGATGAACTACTGCAAAACTGTATGGGTGCCGGGGTTAACATTTCAGAACTGGTCCTTGAGAATGAAAGCGCGTGGCGCAAACCGATGGAAACTACAAACGGGATAATCCAAATATGGGAAACCATGCTGGATTGTATCTGGCGTGGCTGCCATGCCTCGGGGATATTGCCCGGAGGGCTGAATGTATCGCGCAGAGCAGCTATGATCAATAAACGACTACTCAAAGGCCACCCCTATTCATCCAAAGCCGAATGGCTGCAAACCATCAGAGAAACATCAGATATTTTTCAGGATGTACTCAACTGGGTCAGCTGTTTTGCGCTGGCAGTGAATGAAGAGAATGCAGCTTTTGGCAGAGTGGTCACTGCCCCGACCAACGGTGCCGCAGGTGTCGTACCGGCAGTACTTATGTATCATCAGGTATTCTGCAAGGGCACAGAAAAAGATGTGATCAAATTCATTGCCACTGCCTCAGTGATCGGAGCCCTGTTCAAACGTGGCGCCACTATATCTGCTGCTATGGGCGGCTGCCAGGCAGAGATAGGTGTATCGTCGGCCATGGCAGCAGGCGCGCTCACCGAATGTCTGGGCGGCAGCCCCAATCAGGTACTGCAGGCAGCAGAGATAGCGATGGAACATCATCTGGGCATGACCTGCGACCCTATAGGCGGACTGGTGCAGATACCATGTATAGAGCGCAATACAATGGGCGCGATCAAGGCCATCACTGCAGCGCAACTCGCTCTGGAGAGTGACCCGGATGTCGCAAAGGTGTCTCTCGATGCCGTGATCAAAACCATGTGGGAAACGGCCTTGGATATGAATTCCAAGTATAAGGAAACATCTGACGGTGGCTTGGCTGAGACGGTACCATTGAGCCTACCGGAGTGCTAAAAACACTTAACAGATAAGGTTTTACAGCCATCTAGTCCTTAATTTCTATTATTTTAGCAACGTATGAAATATCTCAACACTGTTTTATTAATAGTCATAGCCATAGCTCTGGCTGCTAACTTCTATCTTGATCATCAGAGAGATCTAGCATACAGAGCCAAACTCGAAACAGCCATAGCGGCCCCGACTAAGGATGCTGAGCCGAGTCCATTCGACAAAACACCGAGCAACCAGCTGCAAAGCCCTCAGAAAC
>CAIXBT010000369.1 GCA_903917755.1 uncultured Bacteroidota bacterium | reverse complement strand
CATGAGTACTGCAAATCTGGAGCTAGATGGCAGTTCGTCTATCATCTCCTATGAAGAGTATTATCCCTTCGGAAGTACATCATTCCAGTGCGGAAGAAGTGGAGCTGAGGTCTCGCTAAAACGATATAAGTTTTCAGGGAAGGAGAAAGATAATGAAACCGGATTATATTATCATGGGGCAAGATATTATGCTCCTTGGCTTGCACGGTGGACTCAGACAGATCCATTAGAAAGTTCTTTTAGTCCAAATTCTCCATATAATTTCACATCAAATAATCCTATTGTATTTGAAGACAGTTTAGGCATGCAACCAGAACATAAGCATAGCCATAGTTACAATAATTACAATCTTAAGCCTACAATGCATAGAAAGGGCTATTATTGACATTGGGACGCTATTGAGGGTAAATATCAAGGTGAGTGGAACGAATATCCAATTCATTCTAAATCTAAAACAA
The DNA here is from genome assembly GCA_903917755.1 of uncultured Bacteroidota bacterium. Taxonomy (GTDB): domain Bacteria; phylum Bacteroidota; class Bacteroidia; order Chitinophagales; family LD1; genus UBA1941. Next base: position 1,406 of record CAIXBT010000369.1, on the reverse strand, counting down.
GTGAAAAAAGTAAAACAATTGCAAAAAAACAAAAGAAAGAAGTTAATAAAGCTGAGGATAAAGAAAAAAAACGAGTAGAAGCACAAGGGCCACCTACTAATGATCCGAATTCAGGAACTCATAAAGATTCAAATGGTTCATCTGGCGGCGGCGCAAACGTAGCTGCTATGAACCCTTTACCATGGTATAAAAGAATATTGAATAACATAGGTGATTTTTTTAACAAAATTAAATCTACTTTAAAAAGATTTGATTCAAACCCGTGGGCTATCAGAGAAAAAAAAGCTGTAGAAGGTTTTTATACGTTCAATTCAAATAAAGAAGCACCAACTGATCCAGCTAAAGTTTTAAATAATCCTGGAGCGCCTGGTAGTAAATCCCTTGATATGGATATGTTACTATCGACTTTAGGTATCGCCCGTCTGGCAAATTTTTCAGAAGAAGGGGCTCTTGTTGATGAATTTTTGCCCAATGCACCACATTTTGCCATGGAAAATACAAAACATGTGGCTGAAATGGTCAGTAACGCAATTAGTTATAAAGAGACGGGAGAGAATATTGTACGGGCAATTGAAAATCTTATACATGATAATTCTAACCGGAAAAAAAACAAGGGGCACGATAACTTACTGCCTGCAATTGGTAGTGGTAATAATTGGTATTTATGGGATACTGCTTCCCACCACGGGGGGGAATGGAAACCGATACCTAAAGGCGTTATCCCTCAAGATAGTATACATTATCAACCAGGCGGGTTATAAAATAAACTCATTAATATGCATGCAATTAACATAATACGACCGTTATTATATTTATTGTTTTTAATTTCCTTTGCCGGTTGCGGTGGCCAAAGACAAAATGGTTTATCGCATAACTTTCAGAAGATTTTCGATAGCGAAAAATATATAATTAAACTATATTATAATGATCAAGGGTGCATAAAGGAAAAAAAATTTTTCAATAAAGACACAATACCTGACGGTGCTGAGATAAGATATATTAGTGGTAAGTTAGTCCAGTGGAAGTGGTTTGCCAGTTACGATACATTGCCAATTTGTGTCGCAAATTTTGTATCAGATACTATGCTAGATACATTTATAGGCAGTCCTTTTATAAAAAATATATTGAATGATGGAGATGATTTTTATATTCAAGTTGTAAACCCACCTCATGTAAACATGTTTGCCGTTTTATTGGACAAAAAAATAAATAGAGAATACATCTATAAAATCCAAACTTCCGGCATAGAGAAGTGGATTGCCATCGGTAAATTTGGCAACTCAATACGAAAGTCTACTTCCGTTGATAATTATTATATTTATTGTTACATAATTGACAGTAATAAAAAAATGAATATAAGAATTCCACAAGCTTTGATTTTATCTGGTAGCCATGGATATAAATTT
>CAIXBT010000368.1 GCA_903917755.1 uncultured Bacteroidota bacterium | reverse complement strand
TGATGACAAGTCCTGCCTGCCACCCGACACAAAAAAGTTTGAGGTAGCTGCGACTAAAGAGGACTCTAAAAAAAAAGTCAGGATTGAACTAGAACCTCAGGGAGTGGTCAAGACCCCGTCCAATCTTTCTGCTTCAGCTGATAGCAATGTAAATAAATCAGATTCCGGCTCATCTGTGGCCAATGCTGTACCTCCTGTCAATACGAGCGGACTGTCTCCCTACTACCAGCATTTTTTTGACAAAAATAAATTTGCCGTACCAGTCAATGAGTGCGGGCAGAAAGAAGAGCCGCTCACCACCTGGCTGGCTTTTATCTTGGGTATAGCGGGCGGACTTCTGGCCCTGCTCACTCCATGTGTGTTTCCTATGATCCCGCTAACTGTTGGGTTCTTTACTAAGCGGAGTGAAAACAAAACAAAAGGGAAATTCGAATCTGTATTCTATGGTTTCTCCATCATGCTGATCTTTTTTCTGCTTTCATTGCCATTCCTCATTTTCAATCTATCGCCCAATACACTGAACGCCATTTCTACAAACCTCTGGGTGAATCTGTTCTTCTTTCTCATATTCATGATTTTCGCTTTTTCATTTTTCGGATATTATGAGATCGCACTTCCCAGTTCTTTTGCTACCAAGATCGACAGCGCTTCTAATGTAGGTGGCCTCGTGGGTATATTCTTTATGGCTATGACGCTTGTAGTGGTGTCATTCTCCTGTACAGGCCCCATACTCGGCACTCTGCTCGGCAGTATGGCCACCTCTCCCAATGGCAAACTCAATCTGGTGGTAGGTATGACCTCATTCGGATTTGCTATGGGTTTACCGTTTACACTATTTGCTATTTTTCCAAACATGCTCAAGTCTCTGCCCAAATCAGGTGGATGGATGGATTCCGTCAAAAAAGTATTTGGATTCATAGAGCTGATCTTAGCCATGAAATTCATCTCAAATGCTGACCTAGTAGGGCACTGGGGCATACTGAAAAGAGAAATATTTTTAGGTGTCTGGGTGCTGCTGGGTGCCGGTTTATTTCTCTATCTGGTCGGTGTCATCAGATTCAAATCTGAGAGCCCTGGCAATGCTAAATCACCTATCAGGATCGGTATTGCACTGATCGTTCTGGTATTCACACTATATAGCGGCTATGGGGTTCTGGGCAATGATCTGCCACTGATGAGCGGATTCCCGCCACCAAATTACTATTCGATCTTCCCCAAAAAGACCGAATGCCCGGATGACCTGAGTTGTTTCCACGACTATGATGAGGCACTGGAATATGCCCGTAAAGTAAACAAACCTATCTTCATAGATTTCACGGGATACAACTGCGCTAACTGCAGAAGGATGGAAGAGAATATATGGAAAGACCCGGATGTATATCAGCGCATGAATGAGAAATTTGTGATCGTGTCTCTATATGCAGATGATTATCAGAGAAAGTTGCCTGATTCATTGTTCTATACTTCTCCGGTGAATGGTGAGAAGAGATCGTCTTATGGCAATAAGTGGAGCGATTTTGAGGCGGTATGTTTCAATAAAAACATTCTGCCCATGTATGTTTTGATCACACCTGATGAAAAAAGAATCAGCTCACTATGGGAGGGATATGATGCACAGCCTAAGAAATTTCAGGACTTTCTGGACTGCGGTCTGGAGGGTTTCAAAAACCACAATCTGAAGCAATAAACTAGATCATATATTTGATCTTGCCCACCAGGTCTATGAATTCAGGGTCAGATTTGATCTCCGGATGCCAGGCGAGGCCCATTTCCATGAGATCCAGCGTTTGTTTGATCGTAGCTGCTTTGTTTTCACTCTGCTTGGCCAGGATAAATGCTGTATCAGATATTGCCAGCGAACTTTCGATATCATGACTTACGATGATCAGGGTCGTTTCTTCGGTAGAAAGGGAAACTTTCACCAGCAGTTCAATTACTTTATCCTTCATCACCACATCGAGACCGGAGAATGGCTCATCAAGCAGAATGAAACTATTGCCGGTCAATACTTGCTGAATGATACTGACACGCTGCCGCTGACCGCCTGATAGCTGCATGGGGTACTTGCGCAGATGCTCCGTGAGTTGAAACTCATTCGCATAATGGCCGATGCTCTCTTCCTTTTCTTTGTCAGACATTTTTTTGCTGCAATGGTTGACTGCTATCTTTAGATTGTCATAGATAGATCGGTGGTTGAAGAGGATATAGTCCTGTGGTACGATGCCCACATCTCCCATCTGCACCAGATGCTGATCCACACCGATTCTTACGCTACCTGCGTTGGGTTTTTTGAAACCGGATAATATTTTGAATAGTTGGGTCTTGCCTATGCCGCTTCGGCCTATAAGCGAAACTACCTGACCCTGCACTATGCCTGGGCGTACGATATCGTAGATCTCAAAATTGATATTCTGAAGTATCTCACGGGTATCATAAGAGAGACTTACATTCTCTACTTTGAATAAGAGCTTTTCTCTTTGATATGGCAGTTTGTTACTCACAATTGTATGGTTTGAATTTTGGTATAAGGGAAAAGCCATATGCGGAGCAAGCCGAGTACATAATCCCAGATCACACCCATGCTGAATATAATGACCAGAATACCGAAAACGGTAGAGAGGTCGATGTATTTATTTGACTTGATGAGCAGAGCGCCCAGTCCGCCTTCAGACATGCTCAGGCCCTCTACCATCGTGATCATCATCCATGATATGGCGAAGTTCTGACGCAGTACTTCAAATGCCTGATCGAGCCTGCCGATGATGATGACCTCGACCAGCGCATTCCAATCGCTCATTTTTAGTGTTTTGCAGAGTTCATATTCCTGCTGGTCGATACTGTCGATAATAGCGACCAATGATGTGACGAAAAATGGCACGATCCCGAATATCAGCAGGCTGATCTTGAGTTGATGACCGTCTTTGGTCAGTAATGTGAAGAGGAATATCAGTCCGGTGAGTGTCAGGTACCGACACTTGATAATGAACGCGGCGAGGGGCTTGAAAAATGGAATAACATAAAGATAACTGATGATGAGCGCCAGTACTATCGAGATACCCATGCCCTCTGTAGTGAGCCACAGACTCGCGAAAAGATTTTCTCCGAAATCAGGTCTTGAAATTACATTTATCACTCCATGCATCACCTTATATGGTCCCGGTATCAGTCCGCCACCCGACATCTGCCAGAGAATGATAGCAGCCATGGCTTGTATACCAAAGAGCAGATAGATAGTTTGCAGATTCACGACCTTGAAAGGCTGAAAAAGTGCTTTAAGGATATCTTTCATTTGAATTGATTTTTCACAGTAGGAGTGGGAATATAAACACAAAGGTCAAATTAGAAAAAAGACCGCAGAGTTGTGTCTCTGCGGTCTCTTTATATTACTGTCCGAGTACTATCTGTACCCGTCTGTTTTTGGCTTTGCCATCTTGTGTCGCATTGCTGGCTATAGGTTTGGTAGATCCGAAGCCCCTTGATTCCATACGTTTGGTTGAGAGGCCTTTGCTGACCAGATAGCTTCTTACGGCTGACGCTCTTTCTTCAGATAGTTTTTGGTTATACGCATCTGTACCGAGGTTGTCAGTATGGCCATATACACCCACTTTGAGACCTTCGGCCACTACGGCACTCTTCAGGATCTCATCAAGCATGGTATAAGATTCAGGTTTGATCACCGAGCTTCCTGTCTCAAACTGTATCTGATATGATTTAGAAGATACCTGTTGGGTCATGTTCTCCTGATATTCTACTTTGATAGCTTCACCTTCCATCAGTTCGGGGTGATTTGAGATCACCGAAAGAAGAAAAGACTTGTCAATAACTTTAGTATAAACTGGATAGTTTTTCAGATATTCCGGATACATTTTAGAGAGGATATCGCCGAATGTATTGTAGACGATTTTGTAACGGTCCACACCGTCTTTACCCAGGCCGAAAGTATTGGCAGCATCTGCCAGGTTGAATGCCATAGATCCACCCAGAGCGATGGTCTGACCCTGCATATCTTTTTCTTCTACACCGTTATAGTACCTTAGCCAGTATTCACCGTTCTGTTCGTTGTATACCTTAGCAGATACATCGCCTGCGAATTTCTTAGCATCATTAAAAGAGCGCACCTGATCGCCGGCCTGAGCCAGTGCGATGATCAGATTTTCGATATCTGTTCGATGGTCATAAGCGAATTTCTTGATAGTGATGGTCACAGCCGGCATTTGAGATGCATACTGGCGAGTTGAAGCGATGGTCACAAGGTTGCCTTTCTGTTTGGCGGCATTTACGTCACCGGGGGTCCATGTAGCTACAGCATCTACACCGATAGTAGTATCGCGGTTGATCTTTTGTCCGTTCACTATCAGTTTTCTTTTTTCGGTATAGCCTGTTATGTATTTATTAGGGGCATCGAGAAAGTCATTGGCAGAAATGAGGTTGATGGCATCTCTGTCATAGGTGGTCTCGTCAGGGTTTACCTTGATACCGTTGTCACCTGCCCATTTCAGCAATATATTCATATCGCCGTCACGCAGCACGCATGCTACAGCTTTGCCTTTAGCGCTCTGCGGATTTTTGGTCCATTCTACGGGGCCCATTACTTTGTCTTCACCATATGATTTGCCCATAGCGTAGAAAGCGATAGGTTGATATTCAGGTCCCAGTGGCTCCAGCTCTTTGGCCAGACCGCTAAAGAAGGCCGGCATACCATCGCCCATGAATGTAGCAAATACACCTGTTGCATTAGGGTCAGCTTTATAGTCTTTTGCAAATTTCACTATGTCTGCACATGCCTTATTGCAATCATCCTGTCTTACGATATTGACCTGTATCTTTTGTTTGTCGATCAGAGAGCCTTTAGTCGTGACGGGGCCACCATTGGCATACATGAGTGCAAACTGTGCATTCCATGCCATGATCTTCCAGTCTATCTTTGTTCCACCGTTTGCAGATGGATCTTTAGATGGTATAGGAAGTTCAGTAGCATTGCCCTTTAGTGATGCCTCAGGTGCATCAGGCAGAGCTACCTTGCCGATATCTGTAGCTTGCTTAGCTGTTTGAGGACGTTTGTCCCACCAGAGTACTTTCGCAGCAAAAATTCCTGCCAGTACTAAAATTATGAGAAATACTTTTCCTGATGTTTTGAGTTTCATACTTGAGATTTATGGTTGATTTACTGTTTTAATTAGTCCAATAGATTTTTGTAATTCGAGGTGACTTTGCCGGGTATCACTGTTTCTGATTTTGTAACGGGGGAGGTCTTTATCTTCAGATCGTCGGGATTATATGTCTCCAACATTTGGAGGCCCTGTACTTCTGCTGTAGCATTGTCCAGATCTATAGAACGCATGAAATCAGAGCTGACCTCTATGGATTTTTTCATGCTGGCCAGCTTATTGGCTATATCGTCTTTGAGATATTCCATGCTTTGCTCGACCATGAGTTTTTTCTCCGGATCACCGTTGAATATCTTGAGTGCTGAGGTGAGTGCCGCATTGCCGGCAGTGACGGATTTGTACATGTCTTTTTTCAGATCCAGCTCATTCTTTGCATCCTCTATGGTGTAGGCGCTGTTCTTATATACTTTGGTCAGATAGTCGCCTATTTTAGCCAAGCTATCACGGATCGGTGTGAGCTTAGCCACATATTCATCCAGTCGTGCCGCCTGACGGGTTGCGTTTTGCAGTTCGGGGATCATATTGTTTTGCTGTGCTGCTTTGGCGCGAGCCAGCATTTTGTTTTTCTCGTCCAGTTTTTCTTTGATCTTGGCATCGATATTTTCTTTCTGGCCGTCTACCTGTACCGATTGGTCGTAGAGTTTCTGGCGAGATTTCTCCATATCATTGATATAATCCTGAGCTATGATGAAAGGATCAAGCTCTATCACCACGCCTACTAATTTACGCATTAGTATTTCATACAAATAAAAAATACTGAGACGCAGTTTGCGGTTTGTGACCAGAAAAAGAAAAAGCCCAAGGCATAAAAGTGCTATCCCAAAATTTAGTGTATTCCATACTATGGTAGTGAGTATCGGCAAAACAAAATAGCCGGCAATAAGGACTAATCCTAAGCCGACAATGATACCGAATTTGCCACCGGGCCGATCCCAGTATGATTGTAGTTGCTGATTGTTTGGGTCATTGGGAAAAATCTGTGTTTCCATGCTTTATTTGATTGTGGTTTGTATGTTTCTGAGGTCTATATTTATCTTATTTATCATAGCCTGATAAGCAAGTGTGTATCCGCGTTTATTGTTTTGAAGTTTTGTTTCGCCATCGCCGATATCCTGCTTCAGCTTTTCGATCTCTATCTGAG
>CAIXBT010000367.1 GCA_903917755.1 uncultured Bacteroidota bacterium | reverse complement strand
TTATTTTACAATTTTTATTTTAGTGTTATGAAACTGTTCAGAAATTGGTACTCAACCCTGACCGCCAACTGGCAGGAGGCCTTTCGCGATGAGAGTTTCAGACGCTATTTCCTGCCCAATTTTCTCGTTTGTCTTTTAGTACATTACTGTGTGGTATATTGGCTCAATCTCAATAGCGGCCGTCCGGGCATGATCATTAATGATCCTGTCTATAATTTGCTCACTCCTTACGATTTTTCGCCGGTCATATTCTTTTTTACTTATTCGGCCACTGTACTTTTTCTATTCAATATCGCCCAGTATCCCTTTTTGCTGCATCGGGGCTTTATGACCTTTGTAGCTGTTTTTGTTGTAAGAGCGATATGTATCCATTTGGTTCCATTGTCTCCCTCACCGGGCATCATACCTTTATATGATCCGGTCACAGATGCATTGGGGCATGAAGGGCGGATAATGAATGATCTTTTTTTCTCTGGTCATATCTCCGACCTGACTACTTTTTATCTTCTCTCCAGAAATGCTACGGTGAAGCGGTATATCTTATTCTGTATGGCCATTGTGGCTACATTGCTTGTTTGGCAGAGGGTGCATTATACCATTGACGTACTGATGGCACCTGCATTCTCCTATATAGGTTACTGGATGCTGGTGGAGAAAGATTTTATCTGGAAGTCTTTTTTAAAGAAGCCACAATTAGAGAGTAGCTAGAGGTATTTCTTAATGATATAAATGCCGGTTCTGACTCCGTTTTATTCAAATCACTGAATCCGTTTGCGACGGCTTTCTGCAGATATTTTATGGCTTCGGGATTTTTGTTTTGCATGGCATTAAGCATGGCATGAAAGTACAATTGATCCGTATTGGTCGGGTCTGCCATTTCATATATGGCAAGTATCTTTTCTGCACCATCTGTATTGTGTTGTGCCAGTAGCTGATTGCTGTATGAGTAGCAGCCCAGACTGATGAACCCAAGCAATCTTTTGTCAGAGAGTTTGGGAGATGTTTTGTAATTGTTTATCACTTTGGCCCACCAGTCTGTATTCTGACTTTGAAATGCCTGCATGAGTATTTGTTTTTGATTGGTTTCATAGGTTATACTCTCTTTCCTGTTAGCTACACTTTTTTGATATTCGGCTAGTGGCTCGGTTTTTTTCATTACATCCCGATAGTCTGATACATCCCTTATTCCATCCAGCAGGAAGACTGCAAAACTGCACTCCTGATAGGTGGCAGATAGACTTTCCGATTTGCTGTTGATGCGTTTGGTTGTAGTTATAAAGTCATCTATATTCTTTTTGACATAGCTGCTGTCGGTATTGGCAGACCTGATCGCAAGCCAGTAGAATGCTTTGCTGAACACAGCCGCATCAGGCCACTCATGCTTTCCACTGAATTCGATCAAAGCGCTGACCGGGTTTGTACTTTTTATACTTTCATCAAACTGCAACAGGTCTGAATAATTCATATCCTGATCTCCGACAAAACCAAGGATATTGAGAGAGTGTGCAGCATTGAGTTGCGTCACGGCACCTGCATATATGAGTTTAGTGATGTCTGAATTGGCACCAATGGCATTGATTGCCACTTTAGCTCCACCAGAGAAGCCGCAAAGAGCCATATTCCTTTTGTCAAAACCAAGTCGATCATGTATATCACTAATCATGGCATTGGCTATGACCTGCCCCTGAGTTGCATCTAATCCATTGCGAGAAGAGTTTGACCCGGCGATAGCAATATTGAATTTGTCAGCCCATTTTTTGTATTTGTCTATGGGTATTCGGCCAGCTCCATGCGGATCGAAGCAGATCAGGATAGGAGTAGTCTCGGGAGATTTGGCCTGAGATGGAATATAGATGTCATAGGACTGGCTGCTACCCGAGCTGAGTCGGACCCTGATCACCGAATCCCTCCCGATCGTCAGCCTAGCGATAGGTGCAGGAGTGGCGACCTGCGGCTCTACAGAAGCAGGCTTCTGACTACCACCACAGGAGGCAAAAAGGCCACATACAATGCTAAATATTGTAAAAAAGCGGGGCAGAAGATTGAATTTTTTCATGCGTGATGGTAGGGTTCGTTGTTTAATATGGTAAATGCCCGGTAGACCTGCTCCATCATGATGACCCGCACTATCTGGTGCGAAAATGTCATGGCAGAGAGGCTCACGAGGCCATTAGCGCGCTTCTTGACCTCGTCAGAGAACCCATAAGCCCCGCCTATGGTCAGGATCACGGTCTTTTTGGAGCTGTTCATCCAGTTGTTGACCTCGTTGGCAAATTGCACACTGGTGTATGTCTTGCCGCGCTCGTCCAGCAGCACCAGATGGTCGGCAGGGCTCACCCGTTTGAGTATCAACTCGCCTTCTTTTTGCTTGATTATGAGCTCAGGCCCCGTTTTTATTGACGAATTGTCGATCACCACCGACTCAAATGCCGTATAGCGCTTGATCCGTTTCTCATAGTCAGCCTCGATCTTTCGTATGGATTCGTCTGTGGTTTTGCCCATCAGCAGCAATTTTATTTTCATGAGACTATTGATAAATTAAAATCTATATTTGCGCGCATAATTTCAAAATCAAATAAAGGAATACAAATGTCTAAAATTAATTCTTTCGTACTAGTGATCATTATAGCAATATCGCTCGCATCATGTACAGACAAATCAAAAAACATCCTCAACACATGGAGAGTAGAAAACGTAAAGTTCAATAAGCCTATCCCTCCTCAGATGCAGGCATATATACAATCTCAGATCGAATTTATGAAATCATATCAGCGTACTACTTACAATGCTGATGGTTCATTCACTGATGTACAGCCTTCTAAAACATTAAAAGGACGCTGGGAGCTTAGCAAAGACGGAAAGGTAGTTTATTCTACTGATGAGATGGGCAAAACAGTAGTCTATATCATATCTGAACTGACCAAAGATAAATTTACTTATTCTATGGTTCCTGCCGGTCCTACCGATACACTGACTTTCTATCTGGTACCTTTCTCAGCAAAAGATACCCTGAATAAAAAGCCACTCCCTCAGATGATGCCACAGGCTCAGGCTCAACAAAGCAATGAAGCACCTACGGAGCAGGATTCTGCTGCCGCTGCTGCACCAAAGGGAACTAAATAAGATACGCATTATTCCATTTAGAGTTATCTCTATTTGATCGAGTATGAAAAAGCTATTTATTACCCTCCTTGTCTTTTCATTTGTACTTCTTTCGGCCACATCTCCTTACAAACAAAAATTGTTGGGAGTATGGAAGATACAATCTATGGAGGTGAAGGGCGTAAAAATGGTGCATGAGCAGATGGGGCTTCCTTATATGGAGTTCAATGAAGAAGGTGGTTTCATGATCAAACTGGGCACAACTGCTGACAAGGGTAGATATTCGATCAAGGGCAATACCATCACATTGAAATTTTTGATCCCGAAGAAACCTTCACAAAAGCTTACTATTACTAAACTCGACAATGTTGAGTTTGACTACACTACTTCTGATAGTACCGGTCTCGTAAAGGTGACCTGCTATAAGGTCGATCAGGGATTCGGCGGCGAGAAAGATTAATGATTTTGCTCTTTCGGATAGTATATGTCGGCCTGTTTCATTTTTTTACGGGTAAATCATACCTTACATAAACATTCATTACTAAACAGGAATTATGAAGAACATATTTTTTCTAACGGTTTTGATCTGTTTTTCCATAAGTACATTCGCTCAGACTAAGGTCAAATCGCCTAAATTAAAGCCTGTCCCTATTGATCTGACCCGATTCGCGTTAGTAGAAGGAGGCACATATTCAATGGGCTCGGCTACAGGTGTTGAGGCACATGAGAAACCTGAGCATCAGGTCGCAGTCAGAACGCTTTATTTTGGTAAATACGAGGTAACTTTCGATGATTATGACCGTTACTGCGATAGTGTCAAACTCTCCAAACCCACTGATATGGGATGGGGCAGGGGCAAGAGGCCTGTGATTATAGTTTCTTGGTTTGATGCCATCAGTTATTGCAATTGGCTAAGCAAACAGCACAGACTTCAGCCATGCTACCAGATAAATGGTATTGACGTAAAGTGGATCGACACAGCAAATGGCTATCGACTGCCCACCGAGGCCGAATGGGAATACGCTGCCCGTGGTGGTGTCAATAGCAAAAAAACGATCTATGCAGGTGCCGAAAAACCCGATGATGTGAGCTGGTACAATGCCAATAGTGCTCAACAAACTCAACCGACTGCTACTAAAAGCCCCAATGAACTGGGCCTATATGATATGAACGGCAATGTCTGGGAATGGGTGTGGGACATATATGATGGGTACTATTACCAAAAGAGTCCTGTCGACAATCCTACTGGTCCAGTCAATGGCCCCTACAGGATCATGAGGGGAGGAGCCTGGTACAATAATGTAAACTATATCACTGTTTCCTCGCGTCAATATCACACGCCGGACTTCAAGCAAAATAGTGTAGGATTCAGAATTGTAAGGAATAAATGATCAGCCTTTGGCTCGAAAAAATAAAATGCTATATTTGCATTCCTTTTAAAAAGGGAGCTGTCCTTGTAGCTTAACTGGATAGAGCATCTGACTACGAATCAGAAGGTTAGGGGTTCGACTCCCTTCAGGGACACAATACGAAGTCCATCTATTTGAAATTCAATCATTTAGATGGACTTTTTAGTTAAGGGTACAACATAGGTACAACATTTTGAAAATACCTATATGATGATGCGACCTATAGTGGCTTTCTGTTCTCCCTAACGTATTTTATCAGATAATTGTATAGTTGCTCCGTAATGAATTGCCCATGCTCGGCGTGCACGGTCATTATCAAAGCTGAGTATCCTCCTACGGTGTAAAGCCCTGCTTCTCATTATTGATTTGGAATTCTGCAAAAAAATGCTTATCTTAATGGTAGTAATCTAAACTATCTACTATGCAAACATTCCCTATAAAGAAAAATGCTGTCTTTGCCATCTTCGGAACTAAAGCGGGTACGACCCTGCTCAACTCACTCAACCAGTGCTGCAAGCCTAATATCTCACTGTCCTGTACAGCAACCTGTGCCGGATTGGATTCATCAGGAAATGCCACCTACAATATTGTGGCCTCTGCCACATACAATATTAGCATAGCCGGGTATACTTCGCTCATTGGATATATATCTAGTCAGCCTTTCCCTGACATGACGAAACTGACTGATACAACTCTCAATAATCTAAACATAGCTTCTGCTACTATCTTCGTGAATAACATAGCCGCTGGCAGCCCATGTGTAATGGCTAACTTGTCAGCTGTAGATGGTATGACTCCGGGGACTTACTATGCTATGGTCACAGACAACCGAGGGAACTATGCTTCGCCGATGACTATCACCTTCCCAAATTGTCAATAGCTGTTTTGATTTTCACCTCTTCACTTTTACACTGATCCCAAGACAGAAATGCAAAAGGACAGGTTGTCGGCCTGTCCTTTTATCTTCTTTTCTTTGCCTTATATTAGTTCACATCTATAATTAGGTAAGCTGGGTAGGCAAATCTATGTACACTTTCGACTTTTAGACTTCTACAGAAATAACTTACCCACCCTACCTTATGTCCATGCCTACATATGATATGGGGTTCTATATAAATGCCCCGCCCTTCTGACATTAAAGATTTTTTATGCCCCCGTCTCCTTGAGATGGCGAAATTATATATGCCCGTCTTCTCTTAACGGTACCCACCTCTTGACCCCGCCTATGCTGTGGTGGGGTGCTTGTCAGGCCCCCATTTCATTAATTCATTAACCAAAAAATCAAAAGAAATGGTAACAGTTTCAGGCGTTGAGCAACGCAAAAATGCTAAACAAGAGGTATTCCCTGTGCTCATAATCACGGGAGATTTGGAGATCAGGACATCTAAAACCAGTGGTAAGCCCTATGCTGCTGTTAGGAAGATGTCTATTCCTTGTGCATTTTCGGCTGAGATAGCACAGCAAATGGTCGGTAAGCAGTTGAAGGGTGAGATCCAAAGGCTGGATTGTGATCCTTATGACTATGCCAATCCTGATACAGGTGAAGTAGTCAAACTCACACACACCTATCAGTATTGCCCTAATCCAAGCAATCTGGCTGAAGTGATCACAGGTGAGCCTGTATTATCCTAGTATTTTTGTTGGTGACGGGAGGGGCTGTAATGGTCTCTCCCATTTTTTTATTCATTAAAAATAGTGTATGCAATTAAGACAATCAAAGCGAAGTGCTGCCAAAATCAAAATAGGACTGCAAGCTCCAAGCGGTGCAGGGAAAACCTATTCAGCTCTATTACTGGCTAAAGGTTTGTGCGGTTCATGGAGTAAAATAGCTGTTGTATGTACAGAAAACAATAGCGCAGACCTCTATAGTCATCTGGGAGCATATAATGTGCTACCTCTCACTGCTCCATTTACCCCTGAAAGGTATATAGAAGCTATTACAGCTTGCGAAAAGGCTGATATGGAAGTCATCATTATTGACTCCATTTCTCATGAATGGGAAGGCTCTGGAGGCATTCTTGAGATACATTCTAATATGCTTGGTAACTCTTTCACCAACTGGTCAAAGCTGACTCCTAGGCATAATGAATTCATCCAAAGAATACTTCAATCCAACTGTCATATCATCGGTACCATCAGAAGTAAACAGGAATATGTTCTATCAGAAAAAAATGGGAAGCAAATCCCTGAGAAGGTAGGTTTAAAAGGTATAACAAGGGAGGGCATGGACTATGAGCTTACATTGGTTTTCGAGATCAATATGAACCATCAGGCTAAAGCATCAAAGGACAGAACTGGTCTCTTTGATAAAATACCTGAGTTTATCATTACAGAGAGAACAGGTGAGCGTATTCTAAAATGGTGCAGTCAGACAATTAGCATCGAGGATGTGAAAGCTAAAATAGAAGCATCTATCAATCTACATGAACTCGGACTACTGTATAATACCTATCCTGAATATCAAAACCCACTGCTGACAGAGTTTCAAACCAAGAAAGCCAGCCTCAAAAACAATTTAATCACCACAAATATTCACGAAAATGGAAGTACTACAAATAACACCTGACAACCTCATTGAGGATTTAAAAATTACCTCATCTGCTAATAGCTTTATCGAAGCAAACACTATTGAAATGTCTTTAGAGGAAATACAGCAAAAGCATATTGTGCCTGTATTTACAAAGGACAATGAAACTGCGATCTCTCATTTTGAATTTATCCAAGGTGCTTATGATACAGCTAAGAGCTATTTCAACGGAGTATCTATTCTTGAGCCTCAGATAAGAGTCAGCCACCCAATCAAGGGCAGAATCCCTGAAGCCAGAAATAAGCCGGCTAAAGAGCTATTGGAGCATGAAAAGACCATCTTTTATGAGAGGATGGCTTTCCTGATCGAGATACCTGAGATATCAAAGGAGATTAATGGCAATAAGCTCTCTTTGGTGGTAGGAGGAGTCAAGGCATACAACGAAGAT
>CAIXBT010000366.1 GCA_903917755.1 uncultured Bacteroidota bacterium | reverse complement strand
GTCGAACCGACTACCTCTTGCATGCCATGCAAGCGCTCTAGCCAGCTGAGCTAATCCCCCTTTGAGTTTGCAAATGTAACCGTTCTATTCATTTATGCAAATACTGAAGCATAAGTTCTGCGGCACGCGCAGATGCGCCTGATGAACCTAATAATATCCGCACCTCTTCATAGCCCTGCAAAATAGCCTGCCGATCGGATTCATTGAGCAGGGCATTTAGTTCATTCCGAAGTCGAATTTCATTTACATCATTTTGTATCAGCTCTGTCACTATTTTTTTCTTTGCAATCAGGTTTACGATGCAGATATAGTCTATGCCCTTTACCAGCTGTTTCGCTATGAGGTAGGAGAGAGGGCTGGTCTTATAGCATACCACTTCCGGCACATTGTGTAGGGCCGTTTCGAGTGTGGCTGTCCCCGAAGTAACTATCGCCGCATCGGCTCTATTCAGCAGATCGTATGTATTATCCCATTCTATTTCGCAGGGTGTGTCCGCCATTACTGACTGATAAAAATCCTTTCCCAAACCACTGATCCCTGCTATGATGAATTTATATTCAGGAAAATAGTGCACTACTTTCAGATATTCAGGCAGCAATTTGCTGATCTCCTGTTTACGACTACCTGGCAAAAGTGCAATGATCTTCTCTCCAGTCTGTTTTTTAGTCTTGGTAGTATTTTTTAGTTCATCAAGCAGAGGATGACCGATGAAATCTACATCTACACCATGAGCAGCATAAAATTCCTTTTCAAAAGGAAATATCACAAACATCCTGTCTACATATTGCTTTACCTTCCTGACACGGCTTGTTTTCCACGCCCAAAGCTGCGGAGAGATATAATAGAAAAGCTTAAAATTATTCTTCTTGATAAATTCAAACAGCCTAAAATTGAAACCGGGATAATCGATCAATATGACTACATCTGGTTGGTAAGAAAGTATATCCTTTTTGCAGAAACTGATATTGCCGAGTATAGTAGGAAGATGTTTTACCACTTCGATAAAACCCATGAAAGCAAGTTCTCTGATATGCCTGACCAGATATCCGCCGGCAGCCTCCATTTTATCGCCACCCCAGCAGCGTATATCCACATCAGGATCTTTGGCCCTCAGAGCTTTGATCAGATTGGAACCATGCAGGTCGCCCGATGCCTCTCCGGCTATGATGTAGTATTTCACAGAAAGAATAGATTGTATAAACTATACGAACCAGCTTTTGACCGTCACAAACATTATCGGCATTGCCACGATCATGGTAGCGAAGATAATGCCTCTGGCTATATTAAAATAATCACGATTGATGAACAGAAAGAAAACACCGAGATTCAATATACAGCCTACGCTCAGAAACTTAGTGAGCAGCAGCAGTGAATTGATATTGCTGACCAAAGTAGGTATTGAAACGATCTTGTCTCCGGTAGTGAAATGATTAATGACAGACAGTATATAAACGATAACAATCCCCAAAGTAGGAACTAATAAACCTAACAATATCCCGATCCAGGTACGGTCATATTTATAGATGGTAGGATGCTCTGCGAATACTTTGTTAAACATTATGAATGTAGTTTTAGGCTGGTAAAAATAGTATTTAACATGAGTAGCGCACCATTTTATTCCTGTTTGCGATTCTAAATCTCATTGTTTTTGCCCAATATGGGAATATGGTTTATTATATTTAATTAATATTGCAAGGTCCTTAAAACGATAATATTACAGGGTCTTGAATATTTATCCAACTAAATAAAATGACCGATATCACAGATTCAACTTTAGAAAACACCTCCGACAGCCAGCGTCAGGGCTTTTATAAAAAAACATTTCTGGCCATATCTGCTTTTCTGCTATTTCTGATGCCCATACTCAGTTTTGATGCGGGTATCACAGATGATGAAAGATTGCATTGCGAACATGGGGTCAGGCTCATGAATTACTATCTGGGCAAAGACACCGTAGCTGCGGCTAGCCCGATAGATGAGCATGGCGAATGGAAATACAAGAAAAACCCCTATGACTATGCGGTCAATATCAACATATATGGCGGATTCTTTGACATGGTTTGTGCGTTCACATATAAGTATGTGACCTCACATCTGATGGGTGAATATGAAAGTAAACATCTCATGATCTCAATATCGGGAGTATTGCTGTTCATCCTTACAGGGCTCATTGCATTCAGGCTCACGGGAAGCTGGATAGCAGCCATACTGGCACTTTTATTCGCATGTCTGAGCCCTCGGCTTTTCGGGCATTCATTCAACAATCCGAAAGACATACCATTCGCCACCACATTTGCCTTCGGGCTTTATCAGATCATATTACTGCTGCAGGATAAGATAAGATTCAAGTGGGGCAGAGCTATACTTCTGATCCTGGCCTTCATTATGGCCATCGATACACGTGTGGGAGGTTTGATGCTCATATTCTATATGATGTCCTTTGCCGGATTGCTGGTGTGCTATCAGGTCTTTATCGAAAAAGAAAATCTCAAAAAGTATATCCTGCCATTTCTGGCATTGGTAATTATATCTTTCATTGGATATATCGGTGCTTCGCTATTCTGGCCATGGGCATCCCAAAACCCGGTCATGAATCCGCTCATCAGCTTACGCATATTCAGCCAGTTCAGCCAGTTCAACAGTATGGAGCTATTCGAGGGCGTGCGGATCAATAACGACTCCATACCCTGGTATTTTGTGATCAAATGGTTCTATATCTCATTCCCACTCTTTATTGTCAGCGGATCTATACTATTTCTGATCACCGGCTGGTGGCATATCAGAGATCCATTCAAACGGGTGCTGTCTGTTTTGCTTGTTGCTTTCTCTGTTTTTCTGCCATTGATATTGGTAATGATCCAAAAGTCAAATATCTATGACGATGCCAGGCATCTATATTTTGTCATGCCATCTATTGTTGCACTCTGTGCTGTGGGCTGGTACTGGCTCTTCAAAATGCTGCCCGGTACATTTAAGTGGCCTGCGATCATAGTCTGTTTCCTCACCATGCTTGAGCCATTTCTTTTTATGATGCGCAACCATCCGCATGAGGTAATGTATTTCAGTCCGGCCATAGGTGGAGTGAAAGGTGCATTCAAAAACTATGAAATGGACTATTGGGGATTTTCACTCAAAGCTGGTCTGAAATGGATAGACAATACCGATAGTGTACTGGCCAAAGATAGAAAAACCAAAGTGCGGCTATGGTATGGAGAACAACTGAAGGTGAAATATTACGCCGACAAAAGCAAGCATCTGGAATATGCTCTTGCACCTACTTCATCTCCCGATTGGGACTACTGGCTGATGCTGCCTGCAGAATCAAAACACGCACCGGGCCTATTGGCCAACTGGCCGCCGCCCAATACAATACATCAGGTCATGGTCGATGATGTGCCACTTTGTGCTATCGTTAGAAACCCACTGAGTACTGTGAGCGGGGCACATCCGGGAGATATCACAGCTGCCATTGACCCCAATGATCATATGGGAAGAGGCATGGCATTTTATAATGCAAAGGACTATAATAAGGCTATAGTTGAATTCAAAAAACTAGTAGCTGCTGACAGTACCAACACTCTCGCATACAATAATATTGTGGCCTCATATAATCTTCTGAATATGTATGAAGATGCTTGGGAACTCGGGACAAAGATCACGAAGCGCTACCCGGATCATCAACGGCTAAAGAACAACCTCGCCATAACACAAAAGGGTTTGAAAGAGGTAAAGATAGATCAGAAGTATTATTCAGGTATCAGCTATAATTATTTTGCGCAAGGGGAATACCGCAAATGCATCGATGCTTCAGAAAAGCTGCTGAAGTATGACCCCAAAAGTGTGGTAGCGTATAATAATATCTGTGCTTCAAACAATGCTCTCGGCTATTTTATAGCTGGAAAAAAAGCCGGCCTCAGGGCATTAGAACTGTCTCCAAATGATCAATTGATCAAAAACAACATAGCGGTATCGGAAAAGGGATTGAGAGAAAACTAGTCGAGCGTCCAGGTCTGATTGATATGTGCTATGCCATGATGTGCCGTCAGATCATACTGTACCGGTACCACACTTACATATCCATTGGCTAATGCCCATTCGTCCGTATCGGTGCCGTGATCATGATTCACAAAATTGCCTGTCAGCCAATAATAATCACGTCCATAAGGATCTTGTCTTTGCAGGTATTCCTCTTCCCATTTCGCCACTGCCTGTCTGCATATTTTTATGCCTTTGATCTCCTCCTTACTTAGCTTAGGAATATTCACATTCAGAAGAGTGGCCTTCGGAAGCCCGTTTTTAAGTATCTGTTCACTGATCACTTTTGCTATGTATGCAGCTGCATTAAAATCCGCATCCAGTCTATAATCAAGCAAAGAAAAACCCACTGCGGGGATACCCTCCAGACTAGCCTCCACTGCTGCCGACATGGTTCCTGAGTAGAGGACATTGATAGATGAATTGGACCCATGATTGATACCCGATACACATAGGTCAGGGTGACGGTGCATGACCTTGTCCACAGCTATTTTGACGCAATCTGCCGGTGTACCTGAGCAGTGATATGAGGCCACATCTATATCGTCAAAAACATGGGCTTTGGTCAATCGCAATGGTTTGTTAATGGTTATGGCGTGACCCATACCCGACTGTGGAGAATCTGGCGCTACCACCACCACCTCACCTAAGTTTTTGACAGCTTCCACGAGGGCACGAATGCCGGGTGCTGTGATCCCGTCATCATTTACTACTAGTATTAATGGTTTTGGCACGAAAGATGAGTTTTATTTATTGCGAAATAACCAATATTTATCGATGAAATGACAGTCAGATATCAACGCTTTATTACCAAATAAAAATGGCCCGCATCTGCAGGCCATTTTAGAGATTTTTAAAAAAAATTAAGCGCCCTTGAATGGAGTGAAGTGGCAAACAATAGCACCCATGATAGCCAGGCTAATTATCCAGTATCCTGCATTGATAGCTATGTATTTGAAACCCTTACGTTCGAACATAGCACTGGTAGCGATGATCGGCAAAATAGTAAATACACCAAGAAGACTACCATGAAGCGCACCATGCTTGAAAGTGCGATAATTGTGCCCATAATTGGACATCAAATGGTCGAATGCCATATAAGTAACACTATTGTGATCAGCCATTTCAGGTGCATCTTTCATCATCGAAAAAAGACCGAATTGATGTATCACTACCGGCATCAGCGAGGCTGCCAATAGAAAACTAAGTACAAGAGAAAGTCCAAATACCAAAGGCATATTAAATCCTTCTTTGGCTTTTTCGGGAGTCAGTCCGGCAGCTTCGAGCCAGGCCGTTCCGAATACTTTGGGATTATACCAAATGAAGCCCATGACTGTTGGTACGAGGGCTGCGATGGCCAGTGTAGCGGGCATCGGTAGTGTAAAGTTTAACATAATTATGATGTTTTGGTTTACTCAAATGTACACGCATTTATGGGTAAACCAAATTTTAAATGTTAACGTGGCTGATGCATTATTATATCTATTTATTAAACAGATAGATATTTATGCTTTCAAAATAATTCTACTTTAGCCATCGCAAAAACAATAGAGAATGAAAAAAATCATCGTGTTACTAACTGCATTTCCAGTTATACTATTTGGACAGCTACAGTATCCTAGCACAAAAACAGTGGACCAAAAAGATGACTATCATGGTACGAATGTATCTGACCCCTATCGCTGGCTGGAAGATGACCATAGCGCAGAAACCAAAGAGTGGGTAGAAGCTCAAAACAAAGTCACCAATGCATATCTGAGTCAGATACCATTCAGAGATAAGATAAAAAACAGGATAGAAAAAGTATATAACTATCCGAAATACAGCGCTCCGTTTCGTAAGGGCAATTATTATTATTTCTATAAAAATGAAGGCCTGCAAAACCAATCGGTCCTGTATCGTCAGGATGGCCCGACCTGCAAACCGGAGCTGGTGATCGACCCCAATAAACTATCAGACAAGGGCACTAGCCGTATGATGCAATTTGTCTTGTCAAAAGATGGGAAATACGCAGCCTATGCAGTTTCTAAAGGAGGTAGTGACTGGGAGGAGATATATGTCATGGACATGCAGACGTTGAAGACTACGGCTGACCATGTAGAGTGGGTCAAAGTATCTGACATAGCGTGGCAAGCAAATGGTTTCTATTTTAGCCGCTACCCCACACCCGCTAAGGAAATGGAACTATCTTCTAAAAATGAAGACCACATGGTTTACTACCACAAAGTGGGTGATGCTCAGGACAAAGATCAACTGATCTTCCAGGACAAGAAAAACCTGCAACGCTTTCATCAGGCCAGTACCAGTGAGGATGAAAAATTCGTATTTCTGTCGGTAAGCGATAGAGGCAAAGGCCTAGATGGCAATGCGCTTTATTATAGGGCTCCGAATGAAAAGGAATTCAAACCTATAATGTCTGAGATCACAAATTTCACATATAATGTGATTGATAATGATGAGACATCTTTCATCATTTCTACCAATGCTAATGCCCAAAACTACAAGATAGTTCGCTATAACACACTCCAGGCCCAAAATGGTTTTACAACTATAATAGCTGAGAAGAAAGAACCCATTGAAAATGTATCTGCAGCAGGAGGGAAGCTATTTGTATCATATCTGAAAGATGTGACATCAAAAGTTTATGTTTATAGTACTAAAGGGGAGCAGGAGAGAGAGATCGAATTGCCGGGCTTAGGCACGGTGAGTGGATTCCTGGGTGAGCACAGTGACAAGGAGCTGTTTTACGTTTTTACTTCGTTTACATTTCCGCCCACCATTTATAAATACACCATTTCTGCCGGGAAAAGCGAATTGTTTCGCAAACCGGAAGTGGCGTTTGATGCTTCAGCGTTTGAGACCAAACAGGTTTTTTATACCTCAAAGGATGGCGCTAAAATACCCTTGTTCATTATTTGCAAAAAAGGTGTGACTCAGAGTGGCACTAATCCCACTTTACTATACGGATACGGAGGTTTCAATATTAGCCTTACACCTTCATTCAACCCGCTGCTGATACCATTTCTCGAGGCAGGTGGCGTATATGCACAGGCCAATCTCCGCGGTGGCGGTGAATATGGAGAAGTCTGGCACGAACAGGGTATGAAACTGAAAAAGCAAAACGTTTTTGATGACTTCATCTCTGCCGCTGAATATCTGATCAAAGAAAAATATACTGACAAGGGCCATTTGGCCATAAACGGTCGCAGCAATGGAGGCCTACTGGTCGGAGCTGTGACAAATCAAAGACCTGATCTGTTTAAAGTATCTATCGCACAGGTAGGCGTGATGGATATG
>CAIXBT010000365.1 GCA_903917755.1 uncultured Bacteroidota bacterium | reverse complement strand
TATCTTGTAAAAAATCTATTGCGGAGCGGAAATTTATATTGCCTTTCGGGATCGTATCTGCCGACTCACCTGACGTTAGGATTGTGACCTCAGATTCTTCACCATAAGTACCCGCGTGTATCGCAGTTTTTCCGAGAGATCCATTGCCACCGATCACTAAAATTTTTTTCTTCAATGCCTTACCTCAACACAAGTTTCAGAAAGCATCGAATCACGATCGCTTATAATTAGATCTGCTTGGACAGCAATTTTAGCCAAATTTAGAATTGTTGACGATTTATTACCGGTATCGCAATCCTTACAAAATGCCCCGTCCATTTGGTAGAGAACTTGAGTTTTCTCCTCAAGAGACACATATCCTTGTGCCACTCCGTGTGGTATTAAAAAAGAATTTTTGTAACTTTCAGTCACTTTCTCTGAATAGATTTTACCAAAGTTGGAACCTTCGCGATTATCAACAGCAAACCAAAGAATTGATCCCCTAATAAGAGTGATAACCTTTTTAGTAGAATGCGTACCCCATTGTAAATGCATCCCCCGAAAGGTGCCAAGAGCGGATTCTGTGACAAATACTTCTGTGGTTTGAAAATTTAATTTATTCTCTTCGTTCAAGTTTATTTTATACAAAGAACCTCTTTGATCCGAGAACTGGCGATTCTCTATCCGAAGCAATCCAGGTATTTCAGTTATTGGTTGCATATTTCAATTCTCGATACCAAGTAATTGTCTTAAGCAAGGATTCATCGATAGTGAAAGTAGGTTTCCAACCTAGTTGATTATAAATCAAGGAGCTGTCAAGACGCTGTTCAGCAATTTCAGGGACATTACCCTGTCTTATTAGAGGCTCCACATGTTGATTTACTAGGAGGACGCATAGTTTTTCGTACAGTTGCATGACTTTCATGGGGTTATTGCTCGAAACATTAAAGATACTCAAATTATTTGTTCGTTCACGCGGAGCGCCAGCATATAAATATGCGAGAGCAACATCTTCGACATAAATATAATCGCGGATCATTTCGCCGGTAGACCTGAGGATTGGCTGTTCATTTTGTAAAAGCCATCTACATACCCCAGGAATAATTCTGTCCCAGTTAAGGTCTCCCGGACCGTAAATGTTCCCAGCACGAAGGATGGTTACGGGAAGATCATAGGTGTTGGCAAAACTTTGACACATTAAGTCCATGCACGCTTTCGAAGTGTCGTAAGGGCCATGTGCTCGTAATTCAGTTTCCTCCGTATAAGGCAGAACCTTGGCTTCGCCATATACTTTGTCAGTTGAGGCAACTACGATTTGCTCCACATTTTCTGAAGAGTTTCGAATAATTTCCAATAAATTTAATGTCCCCATAACATTCGTGGTGAAAGTGAGCTTGGGATTCAAAAAACCGGTTTTGACTTGAGTTTCGGCGGCTAAATGAATAATGATTTCGGGCTGTACTTGAGATACAACGCGCTCTAACCCTAAGGAATCGTTTATATCCACCAGATATTCACGGAACTGGGACTTATCGACGTTTCTTTGATAATAAGAATTGTGGTCAATGTCTAAAGCCAACGCAAAGACATTTGCATTGGCTTTCAATAGCTTTTCAACGATATGTGCGCCCAGCAAGCCATTAGCCCCTGTAACAAGAACGCGTTTATTTTGATAAGTTTTTAAATTAACCACTGTAAAGTCCCCTCCTGATACTTGAGGTTGACAGCATCCAAGTCACGCGGAGTGTCAATTGCAGCAAAGAATCCATCATGTTTGTACGAATTTAATTCACTTCTTGAAATCAAATTATGCATAAATTCTACTTCGAGCATGGTACTTGGAGGAAGAAACTTTAGGGATGATTTATCGATTAAAAAGTATCCCATGTTAATCAAATCATGTCCATCCGGTTTTTCGGAGAAACTTAATACCCGTCCTGATTCATCACGTGAAACCACACCAAATTTACTTATATTTGGCGTTACGGTGACGGTAACCATTGCATCCGCTTTTCGATGTGATTTTTCAAGTTCAAGTAAGTCCACATCTGCCAGACCATCTCCATATGTGAGAAAAAATTCTTCCTCTAGGTATGGAGCAGCTCTCAATAATCTTTCTCCAGTTAAGGAGTGAAGTCCTGTATCCAAGAAAGTGATCTGGCATTTGGGGAATGATGAATCTCCCAAAAGTTGAACATTCCCAGTTTGAAGATCGATTTTAAATGCTTGAGTATGTTCCCGATAATTTAAAAAGTGATCTCTAATAACTTCACCCTTGTATCCCAATAACACTAGGATATTTTCAACTCCTTGTTTGGCAAAATTGTAAGCAATGTGTTCAAGTATTGGGCGTTCCCCCACCTGGACCATCGGTTTTGGCTTAAATTCGGATTCTTCACGCATGCGCGTTCCAAAACCACCAGCCAAGATTACTGCTTGAGTAATAGGCATTTCTTACCTACCTTTCAGGGTTTCTGCTAAATCCGGGTTAACAGCGGCAACACCTTCTAAAAATGATTCATCACTCCAGAGATACTCCCAAGAACCAAATCTTCCTACTGATTTAACATTGATAGACGCTAAATAATTTTGCACAATCTCCAGGGAGTGTTTCCGGGAATGATCGAACACAACATTTGCGTATTCGATATATCTGGTTTCGTAATCTACCAAGTCCTCAGCCTGAAAAAGTCCAATTCCTACTAATTCTGAAATAACGATGGACGCTAAATTAGATGGTATGTTCAAGCCGTCTCTCTCGTAAACCTCTACTTGTATATCTACTTCCTGATCCAG
>CAIXBT010000364.1 GCA_903917755.1 uncultured Bacteroidota bacterium | reverse complement strand
TGTTTGTAATTGCGCTCCGAATAGCCGGCATTATCTACCAGAAATTCATACTCTGTGATCTGATTTCGCAATACGATGCGTCTCTGTCCGAGTCTTATTTTTTCTTCTTTCAGGCTATCGATCTGTTTGCCCAGAGGGCCTTCGATATAATATTTGTCACGTGACATTTTCATTTCCCCAAGAATGGAATTCTTGTCCTGATCTTCGTAATCAAATTTAAAATCTACCTGTTTCAGCGAGTCGATCATATAAGTAAGATGATTGATACGCTTATCGATCTTGCGAATGTGTTTATCAATATTCTCATACTCGAAAGAATCACTCCTGGCTTCAGACAGATTGATGAAATCTTCCAGTAGTTTGTAATTGGATGAATCGATCACCGGTTCATAATCTTCGCCGGCACCTCTGTCTTCACGAGATGGACTATTGCCGGTCATATCTTCTTTGGTAGGGTCCCAAACTTTGGGCTGAACGTGTACGGGTATCCATAGTCTGCGGCCGGGATATGCCACATAGGTTCTTGAACTCAGTTTATTGGCTTTTAAAATTTCCCTCACAGGGACTTTGATCTTCGCAGAGATGTCTTTGATGTTATCTCCGTTGCGCACTAAAAATTCGAGCTGTCTCACAGACGCAGCATTATGCACTTTGGATTGGCCATAACCCGGTACGGAACCCAAAAGGATCAGAGTGAACAAAACTATGCGTGAAACTATATTCAAACGGGTTATTATTGAGTTATCTATTTTTTTTCTTTTGCAGATCTTGTATTGGCTTTAGCCTGTTCATCAGTCGATTCATTAAATGTGATCTCTCTTGCTTCTACACCTACCGGATGCGAAGCCATGTAAGATGCATTTTCAACAAGGTATTCATAATCGGCCACTCTGATCTCTATCTTAGTCCTTTCTTCGATTATTTTCTTCCTTTGTTGCACCAGACTATCGACCTGAAGGCCTAAAGCGAAATTTCCGATACGCCTGGCTCTGGCCATAGGTAGTTTTTTGATATCACGATTCGAAAGGTTATGTCGGCCATCTTCCTCTATCGAGTCAAGAGCCCAATTCAGTGACAGGATCTTTCTGTCTATCTTTTTTATCTCTTTGTCTATCGCCATCTTTCTCACACTATCCCTTTCAATATCGGCTATACAAACGAAGTCTTCTCTGATATACATATCGAGAGAGTCGGTATCCAGTGTATAGTCTGCAAGATCAAAATCTGAACTTGGGTAAGTACTCTTTCTCTTGAGCCAGACCGGGATCACGAGTTTTTTGCCGGCATACATAGTTTGACCTCTACGGATGGGATGATTTATTTTGACGAGTGTCTTGCTCGCTATATGAAATCTGCCTGCTATAGTTTTTACCTTATCGGGCTTTCTGACTATAAAGGCTATATCCTTCCTGACTCTTGTTGGTATATCTTTAGTGACTGTCGTATGCTGCGCATAGAGGCTATCAGAAGATGCTATGAAAAATATACAAACCAAAAGAAGGAAAGCGGATCTGGATCTCATTAGTGAATGACTGGCTACAGGTGGTTTTTTTGAGGTTAATAAATAAAAACGTCTTTGATGATATTCTTGCCTAATTCTTTATTGACCACATCCCGTATCTTGACACGTGAGTAAAAAAGTTCAGTTCTCAGGGCGGCAGAGTCTACGGTCAGATACAGCCTGTCGCCTTTGAGGTTGATATTGGTGGTGTGGCGGGCTATGGTATTGCCCATCACCGGTTCCCACAGGGCCTCTATCCTGGCTTCATATACGCCATGGCGAAGATTGAGTTCGGTCAGAACCGACTCCAGTGCTGCTCCCAGAGTGACCTCATTTGATTTTGCCATAGCTTATTGAATTTTAAAAATGTCAAAAATATCCGGTCGGCCGGCTAGCTCTTCTTCGATGTGCATCTGGTCAGTATCTGTAATGAATATCTGCCCGAAATCCTCTCCCGAGAGCAGTTGGACCAACTGTTTACTTCTTTCCCTATCAATTTTATCAAAAATATCATCAATTAACAAAAAAGGAAGGAAAGATTTATGCTTTTTAATATAGTGATACTGAGCTAATTTTAGTGCAATGAGGAAAGACTTCTGCTGGCCCTGAGATCCGAATCGCTTTAATTTGTTCTTATTGATCGTAAAAACGATATCGTCCCGATGCGGCCCGGCGAGTGTTCGCTCCATCATGATCTCTCTCGAAATGTTTTTGCGAAGCAACTCAAATAGGGGCTCCTGATTTTGCAGACTGTCATATTCAAAGGCCGTATTCTCTTTTTCAAGACAGACTATGGAGTGGTAATGTGCAAAGATCGATTCGAGTTCCGCTAAAGTTGTTTTTCTTTTTTGATGAATGAAAGTGCCGTATCTGGACAGGTTTTCATCGTAATTCTGCATCAGCAGGTCATCTTTGTGGCCGCTCGTATTGATACTCCTAAGCAAAGCATTTCTCTGATCGAGATATTTGTTGTAGAGAATGAGATGGTCCAGATATTCTCTGTCCACCTGCGAAATGGTGTTGTCTATAAACTTTCGGCGTTCCTCACTGGAGCCGATTATCAGTTGGTTGTCGTCGGGAGCTATCATTACCACTGGCATGAGGCCGATGTGGTCGCTCATTTTGCGATAGGCGATATCATTTACACTGAAATCTTTCTTTTTGCCTATCGGCAGTTTGCAAACGATCTGCTGATCTTCCTCACTGATAGCTGCCTCAGCAGATAAACGCATAAAATCATTACCAAACCGGATGTTCTGCTGGTCGGTGGCGTTGAAATAACTCTTGGTGAGGCAGATGTAATGTATGGCATCGAGGATATTGGTCTTGCCTGCACCATTATTACCAATGAAACAATTCAGTTTTTTCGAAAAGGAAAGATCCAGTTTTTCGTGGTTTTTGAAATTGGTAAGTTGTATGGATCTGAGAAACAAAGCAAAATTAATTGAGCACAAAAGTAGCGTAATTATCCCGAAATCTTTAGTCTGCCTTATGATGAGGCAGTGAGACATAAAAAGAGGTGCCTTTGCCGACCTCAGATACGAACCAGATGTCTCCGTGGGCATTTTCGATGATCTGTTTGCATATAGCCAGTCCCAGACCGGTGCCCGATGATTTAGTAGTGAAATTGGGCACAAAGACCTTGTCATATGACTCCGGCGGGATACCGGAACCATTGTCAGTCACTACCACTTTGATATTGCCTTCTTTCTCTTTTATTTCGATATTGATCTCTGCACTTGTGCCTTCGTCCACACTTTGAATGGCATTTTTGATCAGGTTATTAAAGACAGATATCATTTGATTCTTATCGGCGAAGACCGAAGCCTCTTCTGCATATATGGAGAGATTGATATGTACATTATCTTCTTTCTCAAAGAGGGCCGCTATGCCCGCCAATACTTCGTTCAGATCGATCACCTCATTTTGAGATTTAGGCATCTGCGCAAAGGTCGAGAATGCGGTAGCTATGGCAGACAGATTGTCTATCTGCTCTATGAGCGTTTTGTTGACCTTCTTGGCCAGTTCTGTCACATTCTGGCCGCCTTCGTCTATGGTGCGCTGCAGATACTGGATACGGAGCTTCATAGGTGTGAGCGGATTTTTGATCTCATGTGCTATCTGGCGTGCCATCTCTCTCCATGCCGATTCACGTTCGCTCTTGGCTAGTTTGGCCGCGCTGCTTTCGAGTTCAGCTATCATTTTGTTATACTCTGATATGAGTGTACCCACTTCATCTTTGCTATTCCATTCTATCGGCTCATTCTTTTTATTGAGGTTGAGTATCCTGAGTTTTTCGCTGATGAAACGCAAAGGCCGGGTGATGGAATTTGAAATAAAATAGGCCAGCGCAGCGGCACAGAGCAGCAGAAATACATAGGCATTCATCAGTGTGACGAGGAATGAAGATACCTCATCATCTATGGTCTTTGATTTTTCGAAATATGGCACATCGAGAAAGGCCACTGTCACACCCGCTTTGTTTCTGATAGGTGCGTAAGAAGCGGTATAACTTAGTTTGCCGATCTTTTCCTGTTGAGTATACTGAGTCTCATGATCCACACTTAGTTTATGAAAGGCTGCGGGGTCCATCCGTTTCGAGATAAGACCATTGTCAAAGATGGACTGCTGAGAGGATGTGGCGAGCTCGCCCTCTACATCAAAGATATTGATATCGATATTTTGTATATCAGATATTTTGACGAGCTCTATGCCCAGTATTTCTCCCAGATTGGGTTTGGAGCCGCTGCTGTCAGTGGACTGCGAGTCATAATTATCCTGTATGAAATATTCGATATTGGCCAGGATCGCTTTTTCTTTTCTGATGAGCCTGTCGGTATAGAATGTATCATATTGATTTTTGAAAAAGCTGATGGTCAGCAGGCCGATCACTACGAATGAGACAATGATGATGAAGAGCATGGTGTAGTTGATCCGCGCCCGGAATGACAGATTGATACTATCGGTGACAGGGGTGTTAGAGAGTATGGATCTGTAGATATTGATGAGAGAAAGTATGAGGGAGATGATAATAAGGTATATAACGAAGAAGTATGACATCGTGGCCACAGGCTCAAAGAATCCTTCCTGCGGTATTGATATGATGACATTTCTATTGTTCGGATATTTGCATGCCAGATGTTCCCATTCTTTGTTTTCGATAAATTTAGGCTGATTGAGAGGCGTATTCATCCTGCGGTCCCAATAGTAAGTATATGGATAGTCACCATGCTGGACCACGAGCCTGTCATTATGATAAATGGCAAAATTATATTCGCTGTTGTCTATGGTTGATATGATGTTTTGGCCCAGTAGCAGTTCGGGATATACACTCTGTCCGTTATAAATTTTTGGTGTCAGATAGAGGACCAGTTCACCTGCACGGCTATAGTTATTCACGATAGGGATAATGCCGATATAGGTAGAGTTGGTCAGGGAGTCATTGATATAAATGAGTTCGGGGTCCAGTGCATTTGCCGTAGTGTCAAAGATCTCTTTGAAATTTGCATATGGCACTGTATCTTTTTTGATCAATGAATTTCCAAGAGAGTCGTATGCATAAACCTTGATGTCATATTTGCTGAAATAACCGCTGAAATAGAGAGAATTGATACGGTCGTGCAGTTCGCGGGACGAAGTCGGAGTGTGAACGAAAAAGTTCTTTACTGTTCGGTCGATGCTGATCCGCTGAGCTATATCATCGTATGTGAACTCAGCTATATAATCATGACCGGCCAGTAGTTTACCCGCCAGAAATTCGCGTTTATTCCTCTCTTTATGTTCATACAGATTCTCTATCAGAAACATCGAGAGGATGCTGTAAAGCAGGATGAAGATCAGTATGTTTTGAGAGCTTCTTAACTCTGTTGAATTTTTGAATAGGAGATAGCCCGTCAGCGAAAAGAATAGACTCCAGATAGCAGTGAATATGATAGACTCGATCAGGTGAATGTCGTAGATCAGCCATACGAAAACATCTCCCACTATGATAGTGCAGGTGACCAGAAAGATCACAGAAGTATCGAGATCTATCAGCCTCCTGAAAGCGTTTATGCTGAAGATAAAATGACAGACGAACAGCACCGCTATGCACAGGATACCCATGATGCTGTATTGGGTCAGACTGAGGATATTGTACACCTCAAATGATATCACGGAGTCCATGACCAGCGATCTGAATATCCATAAGATGCTCCATGCTCCGACGAATTGAAGGATTATCAGAAATACCTGTTCGACCTTTTTGTATGCAGATGGAAACAGTGACAGTTCAAAACGTTCATCATGTCTGAAATAAAAACTGGAGAGCCAGAACACCATAGCACATGTCAGCATCAGATCGCCCAGAGATCCGGCAAACAGTGATGAACCATACAAAGAAGGATTGAACAGTTCAAGTTTATAAAATTCTGCCGGAAACTTGAACCAGATCATCGCATATCTGATGGCGACCACAGTAGTGACCAGAAACAGCATCCCCCAGCGTGGCCCTATGATCCGTGCTATGATGTGACCCAGTTCATTCAGATAGTAGCCCACTATGACCAGGATGAGCAGATAAACAAATACCAATGCGATGTTTGCTGTGGTATCTATATGCGTATCATCTGCATAGAGGCTAAACAGCACCCGGCTGTCGCGGCTGTGGACCGGCACGGAGCCTTGTATTTTGGTCTCGGTGATATTGTAGTTAGCGGGGATCTTAAAACCAACCTCGTATTCATTTTTGATGAATTTATTTTCAAAACGGTATTCATGCTTTATGAGCACATAGCCTAAGACGGTATTGCCATTGGCGGCTTTGCGACGCATTTGCAGATACCATCCGTTCTTTAGTTTGCTGACTATAGCATTAGGCTCGTTGGGTCTGGGGTCGGCAGTCGGGGCTATCGTATTGTCATTATACAGTAGCAGCGAGTCATTGGCATCGAGAATAAATACTTTGATCCGGGTAGAAGGAAGTAGTTTCTGCTGTGCCAGGAGATCGGCTGCTGCTATTTTGTCAAACTCGTTTTGTGAATCAGAGATCAGGTTCTCGATCTTATTGGCAGAGGTGGTCAGGTCGTCCTGTGGCGTCTTAGAGATCGCTACAATGAGTAATATCCCCAATAGAACAGGAAGAAAGTAGGCCCGATATTTATTTAAAAATGCCAGCAAGCAGAAATGGTTTAGCTAAGAAAGCATATAGTTACAAAAATCATTCCTAAACCGGAAAAGGGGATAATAAGTTTACTGCTTTACTAACTTTTTGAAAATCGAATTCCCTCCCGAATATATCCTCATCAGGTAGAACCCTGATTCTGTGGCGAAATTCAGGTCCGTATGTGTATCCTTGATCTCGGATGTAAAAACAATTCGTCCCTCAGCATCTGAGATCTCTATGGCGCTGCCGACCAGGTCACTGTTCACAGTCAGTTGCCAGCCATTGGCAGAAGGGTTGGGATACACATTGATATTGTCCATTGCGATCTCGCTCAGGCCTGCTTTACTGCAATTGTATGTTGTATTGGAATAATCATAAGCAGTAATAAAATTGGGCAGCCCCATGGTAGCAGTATCTCCATTCAGAAATACAGCCGAATCCCTGTAGTTGCATGCTGATCCGGGATTATTGGGTGCGTCTATTGCGGCTACATATCTGATCCCGATAAATGGAGATCTGGTTGAATATATCTTGCCATCAGGGCCGAGTTGCAAGGCAAAATAATTATATGTACCTGCAATCTTTGTCATAGAGGCTCGCACCGAAACCGAATCTCCCCCGCCGGCATTCAGATCAAACTGGTAAATACCATTTCCGTTCACTGTACATGCGATGTATAATTTGGAATTATCGGGAGAAAACGAAACACCATAATATTGATAGTTCTTAATGATGGTTGAATCTGTTTGCAGATTTACCCAGCTACTCACTGCTCCCGTGCTATTGTCAAAGTCAAAATACTCAGCTATCACATCAGCCCCGTTTGCATTGACTAGTGCGATCTTTTTGCCGTCAGGAGAAACCTTCATCTGGCCTATTGCCGGACCTGACACCTGACTGACAGCAGCGTTCGGGTGCCTGGACCCGATGTGGCTTATGACAGAATCTGCTATGCCTGTGCTGGTGAGGCGATATGAATAAAAGGCATCGGAATAATATTTGTGTACGATGATCCAGTAATCTGTACCGTTAGCATGCCGTACCGCAGTAAGCTTCTCGGCCACCGTATCGAGCATTAAAATGTTTTTGAGGCCCGGCATTACATCGCCCAGCCCGTTATCACGGCAAATGTCAACTATCGAATACCTGAAACCATATTTTAAATTGTCTTCATAAAAGTCATCTACCGTAAAGACATAGAAATAACGACTGCTACCCGGTTGAGGTACTATCAAAGCCCCCTGAGTGGAAGAGAAATTCCCTAAAATACTATCGCCATCGGGCATCACCTGTTGGTTCTTATTCCAGATCTTCATACCATTTGTATAAAACAAAAGAGCCCCCGAACTGTCGCTAATGACAGATGTACCTTCTACCGGGCTCCCATCGGTGGTGTATGTTTGCCCGTTCGTCAGCGAAACCGGAGATCCGCCGTTGAAATCCAGACCAGCTTTTTTACCAAAGTACCAGATGTTTCCCTGCTTTTGGGCCGGGAGTGTGAGGCAAAATGTGATGAGAAGAAATGATGATATCAGATTTTTCATAATGGTTATTTAGAGATCAAGATAGGGAATATTAATTTTAGAATTGATTTTAGAAAGGTTAATTTCGAAAATAGTGGATGTAATTACATAATATGTAAATTATTGAAAATAAATTTTTTGCAAATATAAATTGACCGCCTTTTTTTATTACTTAGCAAAACAATTCTAAAAACAAGGTGGAGATCGATCCCGGTCAGGCATCTTTTTTCGGGCTGGAAAAACCGTGAAATTTAATTTGCCGAATTTGTTTATTTTGTTTAAAAAAAGTATTTTTATTGCAGCAAAGATCCCGTTTTAAACCCCTGTTTTGAGTTTTAAGCGAATTACAGTAGGTTTGCACACCTTTAGAGAAAAATATGGGAGTAAAATTAAATAAAGAAACCTATCTGGGTTGGTATGAGCTGATGGTCAGGCTTCGCAAGTTTGAGGAGCGTGCCGGTATGCTATACGGACAGCAGAAGATCAGAGGGTTCTGTCACCTGTATATCGGTCAGGAAGCAGTGGCTGCCGGAACGGTATCTGCACTGAGGGCTGATGACAGGGTCATCACTGCCTATCGTGACCATGCACTGGCCATCGCCAAGGGTATCACGTCAAACGCTGCCATGGCGGAATTGTTTGGCAAGGCAACTGGCTGTACCAAAGGCAAAGGCGGTTCGATGCACTTCTTTTCTAAAGAACATAATTTCTTCGGCGGGCACGGAATAGTAGGCGCGCAGATAGGTCTGGGTGCCGGTATTGCTTTTGCTGATCAATATTTGAACAAAGACAATGTGACCATTTGTTTTTTTGGTGACGGTGCTGCCAGACAGGGTATACTGCATGAGGTTTTTAATATGGCCATGACCTGGAAACTGCCGGTGATATTCGTATGTGAAAACAACGGATACGCGATGGGAACATCTGTAAGCCGCTCCAGCAATGTGACCAAAATAGTCGAACTCGGACTGGCATATGAGATGCCATCTGAGAGTGTGGATGGCATGAAGTGCGAGACAGTGCATGATGCGGTAGCCAAGGCAGCTGACAGAGCCAGAAAAGGCGAGGGGCCGACATTTCTGGAGATCAACACCTATCGCTACAAGGGCCACTCGATGAGTGATCCGCAGAAATACCGCACCAAAGACGAAGTGGAGTCATACAAGAAACTGGATCCTATCGAAACCACACTTGAACTGATATTAAAGAAGAAATTCGCTACTCAGGAAGACATCGACGCGATCAATGTAAAAGTGGATGCTGAGATCGACGAGTGTGTACGGTTCGCGGAAGAATCTCCGGCACCTGAAGACAGCGAGATATTCAATCATATATATGTGGAGGATGACTATCCTTTTTTGGTCGAGTAATCATAATTAATAATAACTATAACCTAAATACAAATTCAAACAATGGCAGAGCAAGAAGTACACGAGCCTTTAGAAGAGATAACAGACATTTGGCATAATATCGAAAACTGGTTTGAGGACAATAAACAGAAAGTGGCTATAGGCGGCGTAGTGATAGCCGTAGCTATAGTGTCGATCGTATATATCTTTGCCAAATGGCTTCCGGACAGAAACCTGAAGGCACAGCGCGATATGTATGGTGCGGAGATGCTATTCGCAAAAGACTCTTTTGACGTGGCACTGAATGGCAACGGACTGACCAAGGGATTTCTGGATATCAAAAAGAAATACAGCTTCACCAAAGCGGCTAATCTTTCTAACTACTATATCGGTATCTGCTATCTGAATAAGAAAGATTACAAAAATGCGATAGACTATCTGGGTAGCTACAGCACCAGCGATCCGATAATCGGCGCCGCCAAACTGAACCTGATAGGTGATGCCTATGCAGATCAGAGCAAGGCAGATGATGCTATCAGCTACTATCGCAAGGCTGCTGAATTTTCTGATAATGAGCAATACACACCGTTCTATCTATTGAAACTGGGCAGATATTATGAATTGCAAAAGAAATACAGCGAGGCAAAAGAAGCATTCAATAAGATCAAGGATAAATATCCTAACTCTCAGGAAGGAAGAGATATTGAAAAATATCTGGCCCGTGTGAATGCAGAAGGCTAAAAAATAATCGAGTAAAGAAAAGAGGGAAATGCTATCGTTTCCCTCTTTTTAATTTTATTTAGTACCTCAATCGAGATCAAATGGCAACAAACCTCAAAAATCTTTCAGACTATGACCCATCTCAGATCCCAGACGGGAGTGAGTATACCATAGGCATCATTGTATCAGAATACAATAGTGATATCACATTCGCACTCAGAGATGCCTGTATCAATACCCTGCTGGCGCATAATGTCGGCGAAGAAAGTATCACCATAGACTATGCACCGGGGGCATTTGAACTGCCTGTGGCTGCACAGTCGCTATACTTCGGTACGCAGTGCGATGCCGTGATCGTGCTCGGCTGTGTGATCAAGGGCGACACAGACCATGATATTTATATCAATCAGGCAGTATCGCAGGGCATCATGAACCTCAGCATAGAGCTTGATATGCCATTTATCTTTGGCCTGCTCACTACCAATGACCATCAGCAGGCAGTGGACAGGGCAGGAGGTAAGCATGGTAATAAAGGCACTGAGTGTGCTATCGCAGCGCTCAAGATGCTTGCAATGCAGGAGCGCCATGCTATGGATGAAGATGAATTTGATGCACTCTTTGATGAGGAGGAAATGGAAGATTAATTAAATAATTTAACCCTCCCCTTTGGGGAGGGTTGGGAGGGGCTTATATGAAACTACATACAATAGA
>CAIXBT010000363.1 GCA_903917755.1 uncultured Bacteroidota bacterium | reverse complement strand
GTCAATATCGAAGACTACGGTGCATTCCTCGAGATCGTACCGGGTGTAGAAGGCCTGATACACGTATCAGAAGTGAGCTGGTCATCAGCTCCGACCAACTCCCGCGAGTTCTTCAAACTGGGCGACGCACATGAGGCGATAGTAATGACCATCGACCGCGAAGAGCGCAAGATGTCCCTGTCACTCAAGAGGCTGACTGAAGATCCATGGATGAAGATCGCTGAGAAATTCCCGGTAGGTACACGTGTGACCGGTCTGGTGAAAAACCTCACACCATATGGTGTATTCGTAGAACTGACTGACGGTATCGGTGGCATGGTCCACATATCTGACCTGTCATGGACCAAGCGCTACAATCACCCTAGCGAGTTTACTAAAGCCGGTGCAAACCTGGACGTAGTAGTACTCGACATCGACAACGAAAACCGCAAACTGTCTCTCGGCCACAAACAGATAGAAGAAGATCCATGGGATACTTTTGAAACTGTGTTCCCGGTTGGTTCTATCCACGAGGCAAGCGTAATGACTGCCGATGATAAAGGTGCAGTAGTATTGCTCCCATACGGTCTGGAAGGATATGCTCCTAAGAAGCATACTGCCAAAGAAAGTGGTGGATATCTGGTAGCAGATGAAAAAGTTCAATTCAAGGTATTAGAATTCAATCGTAATGACAAGCGTATACTCCTTTCACATGCACGTATATGGGAAGATGCTAAACGTCAGGGCGATGAAGTGGTAAAAACTGAAAAGAAACAGGAAGCTGCCACCGCTACTAAGAAAGTGAAGGAAATTCAGAAGTCTATCGAGAAATCAACACTCGGTGATCTGAGTGCCCTGAGCGATCTGAAAGAGAAAATGGATAATGCTACTGCCGCTACTGCTAAAAAAGAAGCAGCAGCCAAGAAGGAAGCGCCTAAAGAAGAAGGCGACCTATTCTCTGCACCAGCTACAGAAGAAAAAGGCGAGTAATCATACCGCTTTTAGAATACTTACAAAGTCCCCTGATCGCTCAGGGGACTTTTTTTATTTCATAAAATGTCATTTTTTTAAAAAAGCAATCAAAATCATAATTATAGATGATCTATACCCATTAAATTACGCGCTTATGCACTATTTTCGTATCATAAAACACAACTAATGGCTTTAAACAAAGAGGATGTGCTGAATGCACTCAGACATGTACAAGATCCGGATCTAGGACAGGATCTGGTGACGCTGAATATGATAGAAGATATAGTGGTCAAGGGAAATAAAGTCTCCTTTACGGTGCGTCTAACTACACCTGCTTGTCCACTTAAAGAAATGATCAAAAAGGATTGTATAAAAGCGATCCACGAGCATTTGGGTAATGATGTGGAACTCGATATCACCATGACAGCCAGTGTGACATCTCAGCGCAATCCGGATCTGAATGTACTGCCGAGTGTGAAGAATATAATCTGTGTAGCCTCCGGCAAAGGCGGCGTGGGCAAATCTACCGTCTCTGTCAATCTTGCCATAGCTTTAGCCAGACAGGGCGCTAAAGTCGGGATCATAGATGCCGATATTTACGGACCCTCTATTCCTACCATGCTGGGCGTGAGAGGACAGCGGCCGGGTGTGCGACTTATCAAAGATAAGCACTTCATAGAGCCTGTAGAGGCCCATGGTATTAAGGTGCTCTCTATGGGTATGCTCGTAGACGAGAAGCAGGCCATCGTGTGGCGTGGCCCTATGGTGACTTCGGCTTTGAGGCAGTTCGTGACGGACTGTCTGTGGGGCAAACTGGACTATCTGATCCTGGATATGCCTCCGGGCACGGGAGATGTTCACCTGACCATGATACAAACGGTGCATGTGACCGGTGCGATCATCGTCACTACACCACAGGAAGTGGCGCTGGCAGATGCGCGTAAGGGTTTAGCCATGTTTCGTCTCGAAACGATCAATGTGCCAATACTCGGCATAGTGGAGAATATGTCCTATTTCACACCGGCAGAGCTGCCCGAAAATAAATACTACATATTCGGAAACGGTGGCGGCAAGGAATTCGCTGCTGAATATGAATTGCCACTGCTGGCAGAGTTGCCATTGGTACAGAGTGTGCGTGAAGGCGGAGATGAAGGTATGCCGATCGCGCTTCGTGATATAGATCTTGATATTTCATCAAGGGCCTTTCATGATCTGGCCAGAAATGTAGCACAGCAGATAGCTATCAGAAATGCTAAAGTAGGAGTGACGGTAACTGCAGAAGTGGAAGAGGAGTAAGGGTTTGTAAATTTTTCTGTGCAGGCTACTTATGGACTAAGCAGATGAAAAGAAGTGATATTGATCCAAAGAATCTAATTCAAATACCAGATACCTACATTCAGCAGGGTAGCAAAACTCACCCATACAATATATGGTATAAAACAATAGCTGACTGTTTTATTGATTCGATAGGATACGACAGAAAAAGCCACTATCGTAGCTAACATCAAAATGATCTCCACCAATGAGATCAATAAGAGATGATACTGAAAGAAAAGAAAACTCCAAGCAGCATTAAGAACTAACTGAAGCATGAAGATACCGATGGCGAGCTTGCGCCTTGGGTGGGAACTCTTGATGACCAGATACAGTGATACTGCCATCAATGTGTAGAGTATTCCCCAGACAGGGCCGAATATCCAGTTGGGCGGGTTAAAGAATGGCTTTTGCAAAGCAGCATGCCAGATGGGGATATTGGGGATGGTAGCTATTGTTCCTACTGCTCCTGCTGCCTGACACAGTATCAGACAGCCGATAAAAATGCCTATGTTCTTTAGTATATCCTTATTCATACTTCACATTTTTCATATGATAAACAAGGTTTAAGCAAATTGGTTCACTTGAACCAGCGATGCCATTCCTCAAAGGGATTGGCATCGTTACAGATCACTTATACCTTGGATGAAACTGCATGATGGTACTGCGCAGGAAGTCTCTGTCGAGGTGTGTGTATATCTCCGTGGTTGTGATGGAAGCGTGGCCCAGCATCTCCTGTATAGCACGCAGATCGGCACCTCCTTCTATGAGGTGTGTGGCAAAGGAGTGGCGGAACGTATGCGGGCTGATGGTTTTCTTTAGGCCAATCTTAGCCGCACATTCTTTGATGATATAAAAGATCATGACCCTCGATAACCTGCTGCCTCTTCGATTCAGAAAGAGCATATCTTCTTCACCCTTCTTTGGCTCCGTGTGGACACGCACATTGTCTTTATACAAATTGATGTATTTGATAGCCTGTGAACCGATAGGTATCAGCCTTTCTTTGTTACCCTTGCCGATCACTTTGATAAACTCCACATCGAGAAACATATCCGATATTTTCAGGTTCACGAGTTCGCTTACGCGCAGCCCGCAGCCATACAGTGTTTCAAGCATGGCCTTATTCCGCACTCCTTCGGGAGTAGATTGGTTTATGGTCTCCATCAGGGCATTGATCTCTTCTACGGATAGCGTATCAGGGAGTTTGCGAGACAGCCTTGGGGTGATAAGCAGTTCGGTAGGATTTACACTCAAGACATCTTCCATCATCAGGTACTTATAGAATGCTCTGATGCCTGAAATAATGCGCGCCTGTGAGTGGGCATCCATGCCGATCTCATTGATCCATTTGATAAAAGATTCCAGATGCGTGAGGGTCACCTCATCGACATTGAGTTTCAGCTCGGTCATATCCAGATAGCGGACCAGTTTGTCTACATCGCGCAGATATGCCTCTATCGAGTGGGGCGACAGAGATTTTTCTAATTGGAGATATGATCTAAATCCTTTTATGTAAGATTGCCATGACATATTCCTGCGGATTTCGATGAGATATTTATCACAGAGATAATGCAAAAGGTGAGAAAATACAATAGGACCCTGAGAAATACATTCGTTTCACCTCTGTGTGTTCTATGTATTTCTCCATTACTCTGTAATCTCTGTGATAATTGTATTTTTGATTTATGAAAAAGATCATCATCATCAATGGCCCCAATCTTAACCTGCTGGGCAAGCGCGAACCGGATGTGTATGGGGATATAACCTTTGAGGAATTTTATGAAGACCTGAAAGATATTTACTCAGGTGAGGTGCAATTGAGTTACTACCAGTCGAATGTCGAGGGAGAACTGATCAACAAAATTCAGGAGGTAGGTTTTTCCTATCACGGTATCCTGCTCAATGCGGGAGGCTATACACATACATCAGTAGCTCTTCGAGATGCTATAGCCGCAGTCAAGACCCCCGTGGTGGAGGTGCATATCTCAAACATCTATGCACGTGAGGAGTTCAGGCAAAATTCGCTGATCTCTGCTGTATGCAAGGGCATCATCAGTGGCTTCGGGCTTGAGAGTTATGTGCTGGCATTAGATAGCTTCCTATAGAGATAGACTATCTTTAAGTACAGCATTATTTAATTAGCAGGCGTAGAGCATGCACCTGATTGAGCATCTATCCATTTTGTGATCAGATCCACACCTTCCTGATGTACTAGAGATCGACCCAGTTCGGGCATTTTGATACCAGGGTCTGTAGATGCCATGCGAAACACCATAATGGATTTAGCCGGGTCTCCGGGCTGAATATCGACCAGCAGATCGCCGGTACCCCTTCCTGCAGATACGGGTGTCTTGCAGAAACCCAGATGTTCCTTATCATCGTTTTCATAATTAAGGTATAAGCCTGATGTGTAGGCTGGGCCGCCGGGGTTGTGGCAGTGGCCGCAGTTGATATCGAGATATGCTTTGACGCGATCATTGAGACCTGCGTTAGTGTCTAAGTAGTTGGCTATCTTAGGACAAGTTTTAATATCGGGCAGGCCCTTCAGAAATCCTACCTTGGATAGTTTTGTGAGTTGGTTCTCTTTGCCCTCCGCATAAGCATAATCCTTATTGAGGTTTTTCACTTTCGGGCCTATAGGTGTAATAGCGCCATTTATCCAATGGCAACCTTTACACTGGTTTTTATTAGGGATGATGTAGTCAATTTCTTTTTTCGTTCCATCATAATGAATCCAGCTTACCTTTTTGAGATCACCGGCTACTTCCAGATGGGCGTCTGTCTGCTCATCATTCCAGATATAGGCCAGTGCATCCCATGCCTCGCTGCGATGTACCAACAGTCTTGTCTCAATGATACGTCTGCTGCCCTCAGGTTTTCGAAAATCATCCGGGTAGTAAAAATTTTTGATAATACAGGCACCCACCGGCAGTTGTAGTACTTTGTCTTCCGCATAGTCGATGGTCTTTCCTTCGGGCAGATAGATGAAACGGGCTTTGTGAGCATAATCTGTGAAAAGGGGACTGATCAGATCATAGGGTTGTGTTCGGTCATTGGGTATTAACTGCTTCATAGCACCTTTGAAGAAGTTATACTGGCTCAGCATTTCATATGGTTTAGCAGTGATATCCAATGTCACCTTTTCGGAAACCGGATTCGTACAACTGGAGACATATAATAAGAAAGCAAAAGCAAAAAATGAGAAAAGGGAAAATCTGATTGATCGATTCATGTATGACAGACATTTATTGTTAGAACAAAGTTCAACCAAAATCATTAGAAACAAAACCTATTATTCATAAAATAACCCTATTTCACTTATCATGGGTATAATTTCATTAAATGGGAACACTTTCTTTCTTTATCTTGGCTCTCAAATCAACTCAAAATGGAAGAAATCGAAGTCCCAACCGAACACTTGCACGAGGCTATCAAAGAAGAGATCGAAGAGCAGGAAGAGAAAAAGGAATCCTGGAGCATGTATCTTGCGATATCCACAGCCCTAATGGCAGTTCTTGCTGCATTGGGCAGTTTGTTTGCGGGTCACCACTCCAATGAAGCCCTAATAGCTCAGATCAAATGTTCTGATACATGGGCACATTATCAGGCCAAGAGTATCAAATATGAAATAACAGCCCTGATGAAAGAAGTCAAGACTCAAAAAGGTGCCGATATAGAAAAAGTGGACGTGAGGCTAGAAGGGTATAAGAAGGATCAGGAAGAGTTGAAGAAAGAAGCTGAAAAATCGGAGAAAGAATCCGAATTCCATCTTGATCGGCATGTCACATTGGCTCGCTCGGTTACTATATTTCAGATATCGATAGCCATATCTGCTATAGCTATGTTGACCAAGCGAAAGTTCCTATGGTATGGCAGTATGGCCTTCTCGATCGTCGGATTTGTTTTATTCATAATGGGCTTGCGTTAATTCAATCTTTCTTTCTGCTGAATCGAGTGTGACAATAATACCTCGATATCTGCCTCCCTATTATGAGATATATCAGTTATTAAACTAACATAGCTCTATTAATATCTTGCCAATTATCAATACATTAATTCAAGCAAAAGAAAGTAATATTGCTTACCTTGAAATGTATGATCGCGATTTTAGAAATTTAATAGTAAATCTACCTAATTGAGCATATTGATCGGGCCTGTACGCCCAGATTTATTGAAAGAAGAGACACTGGCTGATATGTTTCGGGCATCTGCTCATGAGTATCCGACCAAAGTCGCTTTGATATTCGGCGAAATGTCGCTTACCTATCAGCAGATGGATCATTGGAGCGATGCGGTTGCAGCGTATCTATCTGAAAAAGGCATAGGACCCGGCAAATTTGTCGGGCTCTGGTGGCCACGTAGTTTAGAACTTCATGTAGTGATATTGGGCATAGTCAAATCGGGGGCAGCTTATGTGCCTCTGGATAGAGAGATGCCCGCAGAGCGAGTTCACAATGTGCTCACAGAGGTGGGAGCCTCTTTATGTTTCAGTGATGCTGATGCTGAACTTGGCTGTCCTGTAGCCAGAGTGCCGGTCATACCCGCAGTCGCAGATATGGTCACACCTCCTAAGGGTCCGACACCTGATGATCGCGCTTATGTGCTGTACACCTCTGGTAGTACAGGCAAACCGAAAGGTATCCCTATTTCGCACCGTCAGATCTGTCACTTGGTGCGTTCAGAGCAGACATTGCTGGAGGTGCGTTCGGATGATCGAGTGTATCAGGGTTTCTCAGTGTCCTTTGATATGTGGTGCGAGGAGGTATGGATCAGCCTTCATGCAGGTGCTACACTATGGGTAGCAGATGCCACGACCGCTAAGGTCATCGATGAATTAGAATCTGTGCTTCGGGAGCAGAAGATCACCATACTGAGTGCTGTACCAAGCCTACTGGCGGTGATGGATGATGATATACCCACCCTTCGTCTGGTCAATGCTGGTGGGGAGGCATGTACGCCGCAGGTCCTAGCACGTTGGGCTACTAAGGGTAGGAAATTCTTCAATAGTTATGGTCCTACAGAAACTACTGTGAGTGCCACTTTCGCGGCACTGATGCCGGGAGATCATATCACTATTGGTCAGCCGCTACCCAATTATAATATGGCAGTAGTAGATGAACAATTAAATCTATTGCCGAATGGTCAGAAGGGTGAATTGGTCATATCCGGCCCCGGTGTAGGAGAAGGATATATTAATCGTCCGGATCTTACAGCTGAGAAATTTGTAAAGAAATCGGCATCACTGGCAGAACTGCCGGGAGATATCATCTATCGAACAGGCGATGCTGCTATCATAAATCCTGATGGTAGTATTGACTTTCAGGGGCGTCTGGATGATCAGATCAAACTAAGAGGCTACC
This sequence comes from uncultured Bacteroidota bacterium, assembly GCA_903917755.1. Taxonomy (GTDB): domain Bacteria; phylum Bacteroidota; class Bacteroidia; order Chitinophagales; family LD1; genus UBA1941. The sequence goes on along the minus strand of CAIXBT010000363.1, from coordinate 4,817 downwards.
GGATAGAACTCGGTGAAATAGAAAATCAACTGAATATACTGACTGGTGTTTCAGCCGCTGCTGTCGCTGTGCGAAAGGATAATAATGGTCAGGATGAACTGGTAGGATATGCAGTGCTCGATGAGGGTGCGGCCTTCGATGAGTCTCATCTTCGAAATGAACTGGCCAAGGTACTGCCACCATACATGGTGCCTGGTGTGATCATGGTCTTGGCGAAAATGCCTCGACTGTCCAGCGGAAAAATAGATAGGAAGTCGTTACCCACACCTACTTCATTCAGCGAAAAACCTAAGGTCACTGCTCAGGAAAAAATTGATACCACCGCTTCTGTAGGTGAGCGTGTAATAGCTGTAATGAAAACAGTATTTCCGGGTAGAGAGATCGGTCTTCATGAGGATTTCTTTACCGACCTCGGTGGGCATTCACTGTTGGCGGCATCGTTTGTATCCAGACTTCGCAAAGATGCAGGATTGAAGCAAGCATCGCTCAGGGATGTATATCAACAGAGGCCTCTTTCTAACCTGGTTAAGCTATGGGAAGAGAAAAATGAAGAGAGTACAGTCTCCGCACAGAGACCTTTCAATCAGGTGCCGACATTCAGATATATAGCCTGCTGGATTGCTCAGTCCATTTCACTTTTGGTCATATACGGACTTTTTTCCGCTCAGATATTTTTACCTTATCTGGGTTATTACTACTGGCAGCAGGAAACGGAGAGTCATGGTTATGCCATGATCGCAGCGCTTTGTTTATTTTGCGTGATCCCGCCTTTATTTTCTTTGATATCAGTATTGGTCAAATGGGTGGTGATAGGAAGGTTCAAACCCGGAGACTATCCTGTATGGGGAAGTTATTATTTCAGGTGGTGGTTGGTCAATACCTTTCAGGGGCTGGTACCGATGGAGTTTCTTAATGGTACTCCGCTCTTCCCTTTATACCTCCGTATGATGGGTGTCAAAGTTGCTAACGATGCACAGATAGGTGCCATCAAAATAGGTGCCGAAGATCTCGTTACCATAGGTTCTGATGCCAGTTTGAGTTCTCAGGTGCTGCTAAATAATGCTATCGTAGAAGATGGAATGCTGAAAATAAGAGAGATCAAGATCGGCGACCATGCCTATATCGGCAGCAGTGCTGTGATAGCCGGCGGGTCAGTAATTGAGGACTGGGGTGAACTGCAGGACTTGAGTTTCTTAGGTTCAGGCAAAACGATCAAAAGCGGCGAGGTTTGGAAAGGAAGCCCCGCTATTTGCATAGAAAAAAAGAAAATAGAGGATCTTCCACAGCCGCTTGAAGTTTCTATGCACAAACTTTTTGTTTATAAAGCTGTTTTTACGATCGTATTATTGGTATTCCCATTTGCGGTTTTATTTCCGCTGTTGCCTACTATCGTGGCGCTGAATGAACTTGACAACGCTACTGTTAATGATTATGATTTCAGCTATCTGGTCTGGACCCCTTTGCTGTCGCTTTCTTATGTTATCTTTTTTGTCTTGCAGACAGTTGTTCTGACTCGTTTGTTGCAATGGGGCATCAAGCCCGGCACCTATGCTGTACATAGCCGGACTTATATTCGTAAGTGGCTCTCCGAGCAGCTGATGGCTCTGTCGCTTATAGTGGTATATCCCATTTATGCCACAGTGTTCGTGACCTGGATATTTCGCGCTTTTGGTGCAAAAGTAGGTAAGAATACAGAGATATCTACCGCTAATAACGTGACTCATCCTATGTTTGAAATAGGAGAGGATTCTTTTATCGCCGATGCAGTGACACTCGGTGAGGCCGATGTGCGCGCACAGAGACTAATACTAGAGCGGACGGTCATAGGCAGTAATAGTTTCGTGGGGAATAGCGCTCTGATACCTCAGGGGTATAACTTGCCTGACAATACACTGATCGGTGTTCTGTCCACCCCGCCTACGCGTCAGCAACTGGAGAGTACTGCAAAGAGTGACTGGTTTGGTTCACCGGCCATAGCCCTGCCTCACCGGCAGCAGAGTTATCCTTATGGCAGAGAACTCACACATACACCATCCTTGCTTAGGCGCCTGGCTAGAAGTACAGTTGAACTGATTCGCATTTTGATACCGCAGACTGCTATCATATGCATGAGCGTGATTTTTATTGCCTACTGTCACGATCTTATCATCGGGCATCCATGGTGGCGGATAATGCTGACCTTCCCATTATATTATCTGGCCATAATCGGGCTACCTGCATTTCTTATTACCGTTGCGCTCAAGTGGATACTGATCGGCAAATATAAAGAAGCTCAATACCCAATGTGGACGTGGCATGTGTGGCGCAGTGAAGCCATAACGTCTGTTTACGAGTCTCTTTCCAAAACATTTTTCCTTGAATATCTGAAAGGTACACCCTGGCTGCCGATAGCATTGCGTATGCTCGGTACCAAAGTGGGTAAACGGGTGTGGTTAGCGACCATTGATATCACAGAATATGATATGGTAAGCATAGGTGATGATACGGCTCTGAATGATGACAGTGGTCCTCAGACGCATCTCTTCGAAGATCGGGTGATGAAGATCGGAAAAGTAAAGATAGGAGCAAGAAGCAGCGTTGGCGCGAGATCTATCGTGCTGTATGATAGTGAAGTAGGCGATGATACCAGGCTGAATGCTCTGTCTCTGGTTATGAAGGGTGAGAACCTGACCAATGGTACTAATTGGGAGGGAAGCCCTGTTAAACCACAGAGTTAAAAGATAATTGCAGGGCACGATATATGATACCGGGCATTATGAGACATTTCATAAAAAAACTATTTTTTCTCTTTTAATATCGCATTCTATTATAATGTATTTTCCTTTGTAATATGAATTTTAAACTATTTTATTTAATACTCTTTCTGGTTCCATTCTCACATCTCTCCGCCAATGATGATTCGATCTGTGGCACACCTATGCATTATCAGGTTTTATCTAGCAATGAACCTACCGATGGCTTTTTCTGGATAGCAGGAGACAGAAAATATAATGTTTATTACAAAGGTTCTGATTTCATACTGGAGCAGAAAAAAAAGAATATCCTGTGGCTCATTTCGGGATCCAGTTTTAATCCATATCCTGGTACAGAGATGTATATCGACACTGCTTATTTTAAAAATACGAGTGAAAGCCCCGAAAAAGAATTGGTGATCGGTTATTCACTCTTTAGTATGAAGCCGGATGATAGCGGCAAGTCACGACACCTGCTCATCGTAGACCTCAGAGACAAGATAATGCTCCTGAACGTGGCTCTATATGAACATAGGATCAGGAAGGATGAAAATGGCAAGTTCACGGAATTTCTATATGAAGGAGAAATCGAACTTTTTTATAATGGCATAAGGGTGTCTACCAGTGATGATTCAGATATTGATAATGCACAGACACAATTGGATGATGGTGTTTATTACCGAAAAGGCCACTGTTATATCAGTCATAAATAGCGATGTGTCATATAGACACTAATGGGAATTTAGAGTGAGTACTTATTTCGCTCATAGCGTAGTATGATTTATTTTATTTGACGGTCTTAAATTAGAGTTTATTTTTGCCGCGCATCTTGAGATTATTATTCAATAAATACATTTTATGAACGATCAATACGAATCAGAATTATCAGAGTGGATCAAAAATGAACGATTGGCACTTGACCTTCTGGAAACAGCAAGCAAACTTCAATTTGACAAATCAGCCGAACTGGTATTATTCCGCAGAAAAGTTTTCGATAAAAAAGTAAGTGAGATCATTAATGATCATGCTTATGCTAAAAAATTCACAGGCCTGGATATTCCTTTGTCACTGACTTTGGGATTGACCAAGGCCATAGCCAAATTAGACATAGCACCAGCCCGTATAGATCTAGGGCGCCTCAGCAAAGAATATATCGAAGAGGGAAACAAAGCAGACTTCGATGTGTTTGTATCAGAGAAGCTTAAAACATTTATCGGTAAAGAGAAGAAAGTACTTAAGCCACGTGATGTGGTTCTTTATGGATTTGGTCGTATAGGTCGTTTGGCTGCTAGGATATTGATCGAGCACTCAGGTTCAGGTCAGCAGCTACGCCTTAAAGCCATCGTGACCCGCGATAAAGCATCTGATGATCTGCCTAAACGTGCATCATTGCTTCGCAAAGACTCTGTGCATGGCAAGTTCGCCGGTGTGGTAGACGCAGACATAGAGAATAATGCGATCATCATCAATGGTCATCGTGTACACATGATCACAGCTTCATCTCCTGCGGAGATCGACTATACACAATATGGAATAGAAGACGCCATCATCATTGACAATACCGGTGTATGGAGAGATGAGGCTGCATTGAGCCAGCATCTCAAGGCCAAAGGTGCCAGTATGGTGATCCTTACTGCTCCCGGCAAAGGTGACCTGCCCAATATAGTCTATGGAGTCAATCACGATAAATTTAGCGGCGAAAATGGTGGCATATTCACAGCGGCCAGCTGTACTACCAATGCCATTGTACCTGTCCTCAAGATCATAAAAGATACACTCGGCATAGAGCGCGGACATATTGAGACTGTCCATGCTTACACAAATGATCAGAATCTGCTCGACAATTATCATAAAAAAGCCCGTCGCGGACGCGGTGCACCGCAGAATATGGTCATCACCGAAACCGGTGCAGGCAAAGCGGCTACAAAGGTATTTCCTGAGATGAAAGGACTACTAACATCCAATGCGGTACGTGTGCCGGTGGCCAATGTATCGCTCGCGATCCTCAGTTTGAGGATCAATAAGAAGGTCACTGTAGATGAGCTGAATGCCATGCTCAAGAGTGCTTCGCTGTACGGCGATCTC
>CAIXBT010000362.1 GCA_903917755.1 uncultured Bacteroidota bacterium | reverse complement strand
TGGCAGTATTTCCTTTTTATTTTAGTTTCGTCTATAACTATCATTTTTTGCGGGATAGGTAGTTTCTTTTTTTTTCTATCCTATCCCGCTTTTATAACATTTTTATTAGCTTTGTACAAAAGTTTAAACAACTTCAATATAGTAGCCTTCATCATGGCGCAAATATCTAACAGTCCATTGGATTTTTCTTACAATAATTCAATTTTAATGCGGGGCAGGTGCAAGGGTCACTTGTATAATTCTTCATATTGCTTTACAGCCCTGTCCTTAAAGTAGCTATTGGAGTTGATGAGATCGCGCAGGAGTTGTTTAGCCTCTTCTTTTTTCCCTTTTTTGATCAGGATATTTGCTTTGTACCATTTTGTTCCTTCGGTATAGAGACCCGCTTTGATAAGTTTATCAAAATTAGGTTCTCCCAGCCCTTTGGAGCCATTCAGATAGGCAGACACACCCCCGAAATACAGTGCGTCTGCATTGTCCGGCTGGCTAGCGAGGATCTCACTGTATTTTTTCTCTGCATTGACATAATCACTGGTCTCAAAATATGTTTTTGCCACACCCAGCTGCGCCGCCACCTCAGGTGTCATGGTGTTTTTAGATTTATATAAATCTGACTGACTTTGTGCATAGCCTGCTGACTTATCTACTTTAGCCTCGGTGGTTTCAGCTTTTTTTTCCGGACTGGCATCTTTTGCAGCCCCTGATGCTTCAGTATTGACCCCACCTTGTATCGGCTTATTTAATGCAATAGTATCTGTAGTGGCTATAGTGGTAACGGCAGCTATAGTATCGGCCACGGGGGTTTCTCTCTTTTTTTGTTCTATTATAGGCACACTCTCCTGAGCGGTAGACTCAGGTTTGCTCATTGCGATCTCATGATGATTGTTTGAGAGCACATGTATCATCACAAATCCGACCCCTACCAGCACACCCAGCACGACAGCAGCATAGGCATAGTTGGCCCAGTGTATCTCTATTCCCTTTTTCTTTTTCTCGCGCAGACCGGTTTTCTCGCGCAGCAGCGTATTGATAGAAGTGATGGCGGCAGGTATGGTGGCAGGGCTCGGTGCCTGACGCAGGCCATCCAGCGCCTCCTGTGCGAAAGGATCATCTTTGAGGAGCTTGTCCATCTGCGCACGTTCACTATCATTCAGCCGCCCCTCGGCATATGCGAGAAGCGCTTCCTGTGTGATCACACCATCCACGGTCAGATCGATATTTTTAGGCTTTGCCATTGCTCTTTTCTGTGATAAAATTTTTCAGATTCCTTTTGCCGTTTTGTATATAGCTTTTCACTTCATTCATAGAGTATCCTGTTTCATCCACTATCTTCTGATAGCTCATATCTTTCAGATAAAACATCTCTACACACATACGCTGTTCTTCTTTCAGAGATTCCATACCGGTAGAGAGGTACAGGATCATCAGTTCTTTTTCACCTTCACTATCCAGATGATCGATATTGTTATTTTCCACAGATCCCCCAATATTATTTTTGAGTTCTGTTTCTTTTTTCGCCACGCTGGCTTCTCGCCTGAAGTGCATCATGCAGTGGTTTTTGACCACCGTATGGAGCCAGGGCTTGAACGATTCGATATGATGTTTCTTGAGTTCTTTGATCAGCTTTTCGAAGATCTGCATGACGGCATCCTGGGCATCTGCATCGTTGTGAAAATATTTGAGACAGACACCATACACTAGGTGCGTATAGCGCACATATAGTTCACCTATATATGCGGGATCGTGAGAGTTTCTGTACCGATGTACCAACTCCTCATCACTCAAAAACGTGCTGTCTTCGTTTTTGGCCAAGATCGTTGTTGTTTTATGCTTTAAAGATAGCGGTAGATCGATACAAACTAAAACATACGACACACAGGCGGCGGTGTAAAAGGACTAATCTAAGGACAGTAATATTATTTGAGAATGAAATACGACAAGAGCCGAAGACTATAGCAGCGGGCTATGAAGATTAACCAGGTAATTATAAATGTCCTCCCACTGTCTGCTCTCCAGAGCGATCTGCGGTTTCAGGCTTTCTTTGGTTTCCTTGATCTCTCCTATGCCAAGGCCTCTGCCATCATTGAGCCAGAAACATTTGCAACCGATGTTTTTGGCTAGTACCACATCAGTGATACGATCTCCGATCACAAAAGAATTTTTCAGATCATACTCCGATGTAAAGTATTCAGTCAGCATCCCGGTGCCCGGTTTGCGGGTAGGTTTATTGTCAGACGGATAGGTGCGATCGATATGTTCTGCTGCAAACTTTATATTCTCTCCCGCAAAAACATCCATGATAAATCGATGTGTGGTAAAGAAGGGCTCATCCGGGAAAACATCCGTACCCAGACCATCCTGATTGGTCACCATTACCAGTTCGTAATCGAACTCACGCACTATACGTCCCAGCCAATAGAATATTTCCGGATAGAAAACGATCTTCTGCATGGTCTCGATCTTAAAATCATCTGTCTCCAATATCATCGTTCCATCTCGGTCGATAAAAAGTACCTTTTTCATGTATGTTTATTTGCTTTTAATGACAATCATCTCATTCTATTTACTCTCGCTACCCAGCGGGGCAACACGAATGCACCGATGCCCAAATAAAGGTAAAAATTGAATAATCTCCATACGATAGCCACCGTAGCAGCCAATCCCGCCGGTAGATAATCGCAGTTGAGCGCCATGAATGACAGCTCGGATATGCCACTGCCCCCGGGTGTGGCCGGGATGAAAATAATGACTCGGAGCACACATTGACGTGCGAAAACCTCGAGCTGATTCAGATCAATGAGTGAAAAGGTCCAGATCATTATGTTGCCCAGAGCATAACGTGCACACCAGGATATACTGGTGGCAATAAATACCCGAAACATGAACCCGAAACCTTTGTTTTTAAACTCCTGCGATGTAAGCCATATCTCCTCTCCAAACAAGGCGATCGACTCGTGCCATCTATGCAGCCAGCTGATCTTTGAAATACGTATGAAGAATCTTTGTGCCCAGCCCGGCTTGACAAAAATGGCAAAACCAAGCAAGCCTCCCGTGAGTGCCACTCCGATAAAACCGATCCACGCATATTCTGCCATAGCCCTGATGGCTGTGAAAATATTCTTATTGCCCAGATCACTGCAGGTAGCTGAGAGATCGAACATATGAGCGCCAAAGAGCATAAACATCAGACTGAATACGCAAAGGAAGGCGATATTATCCATGTATGAACAGAGCATGACGATGGAGGCGCTTTTGCCAAAACTAATTTTTTCCTTACTCAGAAAATAAATAGCCGTGAAACCGCCGATCGATGCGGGTGTGACGGATGAACCGAACTCCCATAGCATGATGATCTCAAAGCATTTGAAAAGCGAAAGTTTGCGATCTGTGAGCTGCCACATACGATAGATGTATGCCAGATCTCGTACAGTGACGGTGGCTATCGCGAGCAGAAGTCCATAAATCAGATGAACGGTGAGCGGTATCTGTGCCAGTTTTGACGAATCGATCTTTGACACTACTACCACGAGGTATATAGACACTGCCAGACCTATCGCTACAGGCAATAATACTCTCCTGAATGAAAATTGTGATAAGGGATTAGTGGGCTGATCTGTCATGATAGATGGTTCTAAGATAATGACAGAAATGGATTATCTATCTATTAGCTCCATTAAATCTATCAGGCTTATTCCTCCAATAATCTGTTGTACGATCTGATGAATATGGCTCCGAGGTTTTTGTGCGGAGGAATATAATCGAGCCACTTGTCATATATAGCCGGAGGGGTGTGCTTTAGTTTTTTGTCGACTTTATCCCATAGTGCCTGCCAGTTAATGTCCTTGCCGCTGCTGATATTATCTGCCAATGCTCTCAGTATGGGGTTATTGACCATATGCACACCTATCTGTTTGGATGAAATGATGCTGACCTCGGGCGACTTATCTATGATATCGGACAGGTTGTGATAACCTCCGCATGAGCCCAGCACAAAGATCTTTGTATCAGGTTTTGTTTTTTCGATGGTCTTGTAGGCATAATAACTGTGCCCTCTATGCACCAGTACATCTGGCGTGATATCCAGGCTGTCAAAATAATTTTCAAGCCATGCCTGACCTTCGTATTCTGCCTTTGGTTTATTGGCGTATATATCCACAAACATAGTGCCTCCTATTGACATCAGCTTGACATAGAGTTTGTGATCTTCTATTATCCAGAGGCTGTCATTAAAAGTATTTACGAAATCCTTGAACGAAACATCACCATCAGGATCATCATAGAAATATATTTGCCAAATGCATTTTCTGTTTGTCTCAAAGAGTTTTTTGGAAGGCAACACATCAAGTGGCGGAAGTTTATAGGTGCTCGAAACGCTGTTGTACCAATCCTTTCCAAACAGACCTTGATTTACAAAGAGGTTTAGCAGCAAGCCATAAATGACCTGGCCTCTTTTGCTATTTTCTTTTGACACACGCTGTAGCTCGATACCGAATGTCTGCTGCAGGATTCGCTGGATAGTGAGATCTTTAATACTGGTATATGCATCTGCTACCTCTACAGCCTGCGATATGTCATTTTCATCCTTATCAAGATTAGCAGCAAATTTTATCATCAGTATACTCCTTTGATCCGGAGTCATGGTGAGCAGAAATGAATCCAGTTTGCCATAACCGGCACACTGCTTGATAAAAGTACGGAAATGATTGTCGCCGGTCTTAAGGATCATGGTGAAACCATTATCATCCTTAAGACGCGACATGAGTCTTTTAAAGATGCCGTCAAATGTAGAAGTGAAAATATCCTCTTCGGTGTATACGATCAGGGTATATAGCTGATCTGATGTGAAATCATCCACACCGCTGAATCTTTTGACAGCTTTTTCGTTGTGAAGATCATTGATCAGCCGGACCACTTTCAGCGCCTGGATCTGCAATTCCTTCTCAAGAGAATATGCTGCAAGAGGTGATTTTTGTTTACGTATCTCATGCAGTGCCGCAAAAAAGGTCTTTGGATTGGCACCTATGGCATCAGCTTCCTTGACGGTCATTTTGCCTTTGACTATGGCATCAAGCAGCACATAAGCATTGGATTTTTTCCCGATATCGTCCGTGATCTTTAGAATGACCCTCACCGCGCTGTCAGTGCTTTTCTTCATTATATCCAATACTGGATTATTGATGAGCATGTATTTTTTGGCCACTTCGGGGGCATAGACAGCAGTATAGTCTATCACATGCTGGGCATAGAGCCTCTCGGCAAAATCATCCACATTGCGAAATATCTCATCGGGTTCCTTGCGCGAAGCAAAACAGAGAAAGGATTCTGCCACCGGCTCATATCTGAAAATACCGCAGGTCTGAATTGACAGTTTGATATTCTGCTTCAATACAGCCGGCAATTTATTGTCATGCAGTGCTACGACCTCTTTGAAAAGATGATGAAATAACTCTTCGAAATATGCCACCCTTCTGAAATTGTTCCCGTGCACCCTTCTGAGACACCGAAACAGATAATCTCTGTATATCTTTTTATCGACTTCCTTGAAATCTGATGATCTGATATAGCTGTCTATACTATCCGGCCAGGCGAAATAAGCACGGTGAGACAAAACATTTTTAAAAGAATCTCTGGTCTCCACTTTGCCGTCTTCTTTTCCATCCAGCTTATCGATACGCTGGATCTCAGCCCTGATGAAATCCATTCTCTCAGATCCGGTCGTGGCCTGCCCTGACATATGGCCTGTCCAGATAAAATAAAGAATAGAAAAGATCAATGCCTGTTTCATGTGTTTATTCATTGTTCATGATTTGATAATACGCCCTCACAAAAAGAGACTCCAGGTTCTTGTGCGGTGGCACATAATCATTAAATAAACTATTGCGCCCTAATTTTACGTTCATCTCATCCCAGAATGTTTTCCAGTTGATATCCTTACCCTGACGAACATACTCATTGAAGTTAAAAATAATCGGATCATTGATCTCCTTGACCCCTATCTGACGGGTAGATATCACATGTGCATCAGGAGCTTTGCGAAGAGCTATGTTTATCTTATAAAATCCTCCGCAGGAACCTACAAAAAGAAAACGTGCGGATGATGGCACCCGCGCCAGTGTGGCGTCTGCATGAAAACTATGCCCCCTGTGTACTACACCGCCTATCGAGTAGTTATTGTCCTTGATGATGGTTGATATTTCGCGATCCCCGCTCTCTTCGAGTTCCGGTTTATTCGCATATATCTCTACTTTTTTTCCATTGATCGATGATATCCTCACATAGCTAAAGTATTGGTCGATCTTCCAGTTTGGCGAAGCAGAAAAAGTGGTAATAAAGTTTTTATATGAATCCCGGCCGTCCTGATCATCATAAAAATACATTCTCTCCACAAACACTTTTTGATTCATAAGGGTAGCGTTTGACAGGGTCGTCAGCGACCCTACTCTGTACTTTTTTGCCATGATGGCAAACCATTTCCTATCTGTTACAGCTTTGTCCTTGAACAAGGCAGCCAATATGCCATAGATAGCCATTCCATTGTAATCATGCGCCATCTCAAGATTAGAATAAGAGGCCTTGATGGTATTTTGGAGCACCTGCAATACTACATTATTGGAAGTATTGGCTACTGTCTCCGCTACTGTAGCGGCATCTGAAAGCTCATCACGCTCTTTGTCCAGCGCGGATGCAAATGTAGTAAGAAGGATATTCTGATCGCCCGGAGAGAACAGTGATAAAAATTTATCCAGTTTATTGTATGCCGCACACATAGCTATGAAAGACCGATAATGGGGCAGGTTGACGAACCGCTTTGCATTCCAATATCCGGAGGTGGCACATTTAGTCTGAAAGCGTGAAAACAAACCCTCAAAAGTACCATCGAAAACCTCTTCACGCCCGTAGACCATGAGATAATACAGTTCATCGCAGCTCAGATTCTCTACGCTGGCGTACCTTTCCTTTTCTGGCTTGTCCACTTGGTCATTGATCCCTCTGATATATCTCAGGGCATAATAGTTCATTTCACGCTCCACATTGTACCGGCCTATGAAATGTTTCTGAGAGGCAATACCCCTCAGCTCCTTGAACAATGAGTAATTATTCCTGCAGATAGTAGTAGCGTCAGTCAGGGTCAGACATTCGCTTACCATTTCATCAAAAAGCAGGAATGGTTTAGACTCAAATTTGGCCTGACGACTTAATGCCAGAAATTTCTTAATGACCGAGTCTGTGCTATAGCTGAGGATGACCGTGACTGGATGTGAAGTATTATTGAAATACCTTTTAGCAGATAAGGGGGCGTTGAGTGTCGCTTCTTCCAATATATCCCGACACCAGTACTTGCTCTTATACATGTCCACTTTCTTAAAGACCTCGTCAGGTTCCACAGCTGCGGCGTATAGCAGGAGATCTTTGGCATAGGGCTTATGGATGAAAGAGGATATGTCCTGAAGTGCCATGTAAATATTCCGTTTGAGGCTCAGTATGCCCTTAGATGAATCCGAAAGGGGTATGCGTATCGGCTCTACTGCAATATCATCATACATAGGTTCGCTCTTTAGTGTACTGCCTATCGATGGTTCTGCTTTTGATGGCGCCATGTCTTTTTTGCTGTATTGTACCGAGGCGGTACCGAGTGCTTCTGATCTGCTGATATTGACGGTTTCTGCTTTATTGACTTCTACGGCCTGATCTATTGGCCGGACTTTGTTTTTAGATAGCGATTCGAGGCTGAGCGGTTGTCCGTTTTCGTTTTCATCAGAAGCCAGCATCTGAGACAGTTTTTCTTTATTGGCATCGCTAAACCAACTTAAGAATACAGGGAGTTTGTCTTCCTTATCCAGAAAATGAAGAAAGGCCGGCAAATTACCATTTTGAAGATTTTCGAGCAGTGTCGGGCTTACTGAGGCGAGATCCTGTTTTTGAAGTAATGACAGATACTGATCCAATAATTGCGGCTTGCATTCACGATATCCCAGCACCAGAATGGATAGCTTCTCTTCGGCATTGAACTTATTGAATTGTGTGCTCACAGCAGTAGCGGTCCATCTGGAGGACTGTCGTATCCATTCTATAGACCGGTAGTCCATTTCTCTGAGCACGGATCTAATACCCAAAGGATTTTCCTTTTTTAGTATTTTGACCATCTGTGTGATCATTGCCTTGTTGTCAGTGCTTATGGAGTCAGCATGCTCGGGAGTGATGATCTTGTTATGAACTGCATCAAAAAGAATATACGCTTTGGTTTTTGTACTATATTTTCCGAAAAGGTCATATATCTCCTTTACGTCTTTACGCTTGCTCGTAGCGGCATAATAAGACACAGTATTTTCGCTAAAGAAATATCGCTTCGCAAAATCAGGATCTTTCAGTAAGGCATCTTCAATGATGGATCTGTATCTCCGATTGTCTGAGATCTGATCAGCATTTGTCAGTATCTCATCAGGATAATCTTGTCCCAATCGAGCAATGAACTTCATTCCTGTGGAATCTTCAGAAAAGAAAGAGGCACAGCGCATCGCAAAACTCGAATAGCTATTGAGATTGTCATAATAATTGCCCTCTCTGCGCCAATCCATTACCGAAAAATAGAAAAGCAACAAATTAGCACATTGACCTGAGCGGATCAGATCTCTGTCGTTTACTTTTCCTAAAAAACGGGATAAACCCTGCAAATTCTGGATCTGAAGAGCCGTACTGAATCTGCTGTCAGTACAGGTATATGTGAGGGTATCTATCAGGCTGAAGAAAAGCGGGTCAGATATTTTCAGATCAGTACGGATACGAGTTTCATTGGACCTTATTAGATGCTGATACTCAGTAATAAGCGTCGTGGCCGGTTGAGCGCATACTACTACGGCTCCAGCCCAAAAAATGAAAACCAGAAGAGACTTCCCCATGTAGATACGAAAGAAATGATTTTAAAAGCGCATAAAACTTAATTTGCTCACATTAACATGGTCACTTGCAGGTGTTTGTTTAATAAACAAAACACTTGTAATGCTTACTGTATTACTGTTTCTTGCGGAGGGTGAATGCAAATGTTGTGCCGATTCCAACGGAACTATGAACTGTGATGGTTTGTTTATGCGCTTCAAGAATATGTTTGACGATGGCCAGCCCAAGGCCGGTGCCGCCCCTTTCTCTTGATCTTGCTTTGTCTACCCTGTAGAACCGCTCAAAAAGCCGACTTAAATGCTCATGAGCTATGCCCGGACCATTGTCTGCTATCTCGACCATAATACAATCCTCCTGATCTAAGAACGCTACAGACACAAAACAATTGTCATTGCAATATTTGATGGCATTAGAAATAAGGTTGTAAAATACCTGCCCGATACGGCTTTTGTCTGCTGTGACCATGATCGGACGGGTATAATTTTCTCTGAATCGCAGTTCTATATTTTTTGCTTTGGCCTGCATCGCAAAACTCTCAAAAATATCTTCGACCTGATCTCTGACATTATAGGTGTCGATATCCAGTTTCAGGTCTCCTGATTCATACTGAGAGATCAGCAGCAGATCGCTCACTATCTCGCTGAGGCGCTCTGCATTGCGTGAGGCGCGAGCTATAAAATCCCGGCTTATCTTGGCATCATCCAGCCCGCCATCCAGTAAGGTTTCGAGATAACCCTGAATATTGAAAATAGGAGTTTTGAGCTCATGAGACACATTGCCGAGAAACTCCTTTCGGTACTGCTCCAGTTTTTTTAGTTGTTCGATCTCTTTGGATTTTTGCAAGGAGAACTCCATCACTTTTTCCTGCACTGCATCAAGAATATTTTGCTGTTCCTTTTCACTCTTATCAGCTCTCAGGTCCTCAATGAGGCGATAGATTATCTTGATCTTACGAAAGATAAATTCATTGACAGTGACATACACCACAGCAAGACAAAAAATAAAAGCCAACAGAGGAATAATAATAAAAAGCCTGGAATCAAAAGAAGCCCAATGCAGCAGATAGCTGAGATACAAAGCCAGCCCCATCAATAGAGACACCATCAATGCGATCAGGATCGACACACCCAGCTGAATGGAACTTTTCATATTATCACGTAAATTTGGGTAAATTATATCAATAGTGTCTTTATGTTTACATTAAACTTTAATCCGAAACAATGAATGACCTACGCATAGCCCTGATACAAACAGACCTGCACTGGGAAGACATAGCTGCCAATCTGAAAGCACTGGATGAAAAGATAGGATCGATCACGGCAGATGTCGATCTGATCGTGCTGCCCGAGATGTTCAGTACCGGATTTAGCATGACACCCGAAAAACTAGCCGAAGGTATGGATGGTGCTGCTATGATGTGGTTAAAGAAAGTAGCTACCAGCAGAAACTGTGTCATCACGGGCAGTCTCATGCTCTCAGATGAGCAGGATGGGATAAAAAAATATTACAACCGTCTGGTCTGGATGAAGCCTGACGGGCTGTATGAGGTCTATGATAAAAGGCATCTCTTCAGCCTCTCCAGCGAACCCAAAGTATATACCGGTGGCAAGAAACGCCTCATACAGAATATCAAGGGCTGGAATGTCTGCCCGATGATCTGCTATGATCTGCGCTTTCCGGTCTGGGCTCGAAATGCCATGAATGAAAACCGTGAAACCAGCTACGATGTGCTGCTGTATTCAGCTAACTGGCCGGAACGCAGATCGCTGGCATGGAAAACGCTGCTTCAGGCCCGTGCCATCGAAAACCAGGCATATGTACTGGGTGCAAACAGAGTAGGAACTGATCCCGAAGGCACTTATTATTCCGGCGACTCATCTGTGATCGACCCTATCGGGAATATCCTCTGGCGCAAGGAGCATGAAGCAGATATAGCCATCATCGATCTCAACTATGAAGAATTGATCAAGCTCAGAAGGCAGTTTGCTTTTCTCAAAGATGCCGATAGATTTGAATTGAAGTAGAGGTCTATTACTTCTTCTCTTCTATGCCTTCATTATTGTGAAGGGTCGGTGCTGATTTGCCGGTTCTGACCCTAAACCATTCTCTGGTATTGTATCCCAGTATATACATAGACGGCACCACCAGCAGTGTAAGGAATGTAGCCCCCAGCAGACCGAATATCATGGTCCATGCCAGCGGTCCCCAGAATGCTACGTTGTCACCACCGAGATACAAGTGTGGTTTGAACTGAGAGAATAGTGTCTCAAAGTCAATATTCAGACCTATGGCAAGTGGTATCAATCCGAGTATCGCAGACATGGCTGTGAGTATCACCGGGGTCATACGTATCGCGCCACCTTCGACCACTGCGTCTTTCACGCTATAGCCCCGCTGACGCAATTCGTCGATGAATTCTATGAGCAGGATACCGTTTCGTATCACGATACCTGACAGGGCAAAAAACCCAACTCCAGTCATCACCACAGAGAACTTCATATGGAAGATGGCATTGCCCAGAAATACTCCGATCAAACTAAACAAGACCGTAGTACCGATGATCATAGGTTTGACCAATGAGTCAAACTGTGTGACCATGATCATAAGCATCAATGCGAGCGCAAGAAGAAAAGCCTTACCGAGGAATGAAGATGTCTCCTGCTGCTGCTCCTGCTCACCGGTCATTTTCACTTCATATCCTTCAGGTATGTCCATGCTGCTTATTACCTGCTGAATGCTTGCTACCACATCGTTAGCAGCATATCCCTCCGTGATGTCCGATGCCAGTGTCACGACACGTTTTTGGTTCTTACGATTGATCACACTATAGGAGTTACTATACTTCATACTTGCGATCGATGAGATGGGCAGCTGTCTGAACGAACCGGTCGAAAAGTCCATATAAGACATATTGAGATTCATCAGTTCATCGATATTGGTCCTGTATTTCTGATCCAAACGGATCTGAATAGGAATATCATCATCCACATCTCTGAACTTAGATGCCTCTTTGCCGAACAATGCAGTCCTCAATTCACCTGCCACCTGACCTTTAGAGAGGCCTTCACGTTGCAGTTTTTCATTATCGAGCACCACGGTGATCTCAGGTTTGGATATCTGAAGGTCACTCTTCAGCTCATCGATACCTTTGATATTGGCTTTGTATATATTTTGTGTGATCTTGTTTTGCAGATCGGCCAGTATCTTAAAATCATCGCCATTTATTTCAATGTTGATAGGCTTTCCTACCGGCGGTCCGTTACGTTCTTTTTCGACAGAGAGTTGAGCACCCGCTATACCGCTCTTGAACTCTTCTCTGATAGCATTGAGCCATTTGGTCGTATGCGGATCCTTACGGTCAGCATATTTTTTGAATGCCACCGTCACTTTTGATTTATAAGGTGTAGCTACTTTATCGGGGTTCTGCGGGTCGCCTGCACCGAGACCTACGTTAGTGATGACAGATGTCACATCCGGATTATTCTCTCCGATCACTTTGTATACTTTCTTTTCGATACCCTGTGTGATAGAGTCAGTGACATTTGCATCGGTACCCATCGGAAGTTTGCAATAGATATAGACGAAATTCGGTTCGCCACTTGGGAAAAGTTCGGTGACAGGTTTGGACAGATACAATATAAATGCGCTCAGAATAAGCATCAAAAAAGCTCCGATAGGCACGAGCAGCGGGCCATATCCTTTGATAAATACCTGCAATACTGAACGATAAAGGTTTCTGAATTTCGGCCAGACATTTTCCTGCCATGCACGGATAGCTCTGTCAAAAACAAAATGATAAAGCAGCATCAGTATGATGAGGAATAAGGCAAAATTTCCCACTCCAAAATACTTCGTTATATATGATACTATGGCCACTACTGCAAATGCAATGAACCATGGGATATAATTTTTCAGAACAGATTTTTCTTTATCATCCTTGCTCATGAAGCTAGCCGCAAAAACCGGATTGATGATGAAGGCCACAAATAATGAGGCGCCCAATGTAATGATCAGGGTGATAGGCAGGTTCTTCATGAACTTGCCGATAATGCCCGGCCAGAACAGCAGCGGGAAGAAAGGCGCCAGTGTGGTCAGCGTACCGGCCAATACCGGCAGGAATACTTCACCGGCAGCATATTTAGCTGCCTGACCGACCGACATGTCATGATTTTCATGGAATATGCGGTGGGTATTTTCGATCACCACTATTGCATCATCTACTATGATGCCCAAGGCAAGCAATAAAGAGAAAAGCACCATCACATTCATGGTGAGGCCCAGGCTCGGCATAAACAGAAATGCGATAAGGCATGACAGGGGCACTGCAAGGCCGACAAAGAATGCATTTCGGAAACCCATGAAAAACATGAGGACAAATACTACCAATACGAACCCGATAACGACAGTATTGATGAGGTCATGCAGCTGCACACGGGTCATCTCTGAGGTATCTCCTGTCACCTGTACTTTCAGGCCCTGAGGAAACTGATTGGTCTTATAGTCATCCAGTACTTCGTATATCTGATCAGTAGCATTGAGCAGGTTTTCTCCCGAACGTTTAATGACATTGAGCGTTACGACCGTCTTGTGGTCCAGTCGTGCGAAGTCCTGTTTATCTGCATGTGAATCCGATACGGTAGCGATATCTTTGATAAAAGCGGGATTGCCTACGAATGAACGCACGACTATATTGCCGATCTGATCCGGTGTCTGAAATTCTCCCGTCACACGCAGGTTGCGGCGCATCTCACCTACTCTTACCTCGCCACCTGATACGTTCAGGTTCTCACGGGCTATCGCATTCTCTATATCCATGAGCGATATGCCTGATGCGGTCATCTTATACATATCTACATCTACATGTATCTCACGGGTATATCCGCCTATGATGTCCACGCGGGTTATTTCCTTCATCCCCTCGATCTTGTCTTTTAGGCTCTTGGCATACTTTTTCAATTGCTCGAGCGGAATATCTCCGGCGAGATTGATATTCATGATAGGCTGCTCCGATATATCAAACTCCTGTATCTGCGGATCATTCTTAAGATCTGAGGGCAGATCTTTTTTGCCTTTATCGACAGCATCTTTGACCTTGAGTTTGCATTGTTTCGAATCCTGATCCGAGTTGAACTCTGCAATGATAAGCCCGAAGTCAGACATCGAGTTGCTCGTGACCTTTTTGATACCGGAGATCGATTTCAGTTGCTTTTCGAGTGGTTTGGTGATCAGGTTCTCTATATCCTGCGGCGATGCACCGGGATAGATGGTAGTGACCGATATGGTCGGCATCACTACATCCGGATACAACTCTTTGGGAAGGTTATTGTATATGAAAAAACCGGTCACACTGATGATGAAAGTAAAGATATATATGCTGGTGCGATTATTGACACACCATCTGGTGATCGCCAGTTCTTTTAGTCTTTCTGCGCTTATCATTTTAAATAGTATTAGTCCCACCAAATCCTCCCTTCATGGAGGCTTTAATACAAGCAGGTTGATTTATGATCTATTTTGTTTCATTTCTGTTTCCGCCGTTCAGGCGGGTTCTTAATATCTTATGTTCTGGCCATCCACCACTTCGCTATATCCGAAGCTGATGATCTTGTCACCTTTTTCCAGACCCGATTTGACCACTGCGGTGCCATTATATTCGTTGCCTACTTCTATGATCCTTTTGACAGCTACATTGTGGTCTGCTATGAGCACATAGCTCTGACCTTTTTCATTCTGCTGAATGGTATTAGTCGGCACCACTAATACATTGTTCTTCACATCATCATTGATCAGCAGTTTTGCTATCATATTTGACTTGTAGTCCGCACCCTTGTTATCCAGTTTCACTTCTACATTGAATGTCCGGCTCTGCTTATCCACTACCTGCCCTACGAAAGACACTTTGGATTCGATGGTCTTATTAATATCGGGAAAAAACACCTTCACCACATCACCTACTTCGAGCAATCCTATCTGTGCATCACTCAGTTTGGCTTTTATCACCAGGCTTGAATTATTTACCACACGCACACCCGGCATCAGCTGCGATGGAGCTGCCATATCGCCTATCTTGACACGTATCTCATCTACCACGCCATCTATCGGCGATTTGCATTTGGTCAGTTCTACTGCATTTTGCAATTGAGCCAATTGGCTTTCTGCAGCTTCTTTATTGGTCTTGGCCTGGAGGTATTGTATCTCACTGCCGATATTTGCTTTCCAGAGGCGGTCCTGCTTTTCGAAGACCGTATTAGCCAGCGACAGTTGTGTCCTGAGTGTGGCGATCTGAGTTTCATTCACACTGGCATCTGTAGTAAAGAGCACCTGTCCTTTGCGCACATGGTCGCCGGTGTTTACTAATATCGCTGTCACCACACCCGGTGCCAACTGGAGTGCAAGTACGTTCTCCTTAGCATCTACCTGACCCTGAACTTCCACATAGTGTTTGAAAGTGACTGGTGCCAGTGTATCTACTCCTACGAGTTTTGTTTTGGCCTGTATCTTGATGGATGTGTCGAGCTTGGCGATCTCTTTTTCGAGCACAGGTATCCTATCCATGATCTCTCTCTGTTTGTTCTTGAGTTCAGAGAGTTCTTTTTTCTTGGCTGCGAGGTCCTGTTTCTCCCCACCTGTACAAGCTGCCAATATCATCATGGCCAATGCCAGTAACGATAGGCGACCCCCAAACCCCTTTTTAGACTTGACTACTCCATTTTGCCCTTTCATATCTATTTGTTTCTTAGTTATTGTATTCATTTTCAAATTGCCGAATTATCGAATTGAGTTATTATTTTATTCCTAATGCCTTGTCCAGATCTGCACGGGATGTCAGTACATTTTTCAATGCTGTATAATATTTGATCAGATTGCCGGTTTGATCCTGCTGTGTTTGCATCAATTCAAAACTTGAGCTCACTCCTTCTTTGAATTTCACCTGAGTCTTGTTGAATATCTTATTGTTCAGACGCATACTTTCTTTTGCATTCTGCTCTTCGATCAGGTTAGTAGTAAAGGTGGTCTTGGCAGCTTCTACCTGTAGTGATGATTGATTTTTAAAATTCTCCAGATCGTTATTTGCCTTCTGTAGTTCTATCTTGGCTTGTTTCACTGAAGCCATTTTCTGCCCGCCATCAAAGATCGGTATCTTGAGAGAGAAGCCGATATAGCTCTGCGCAAACCAGTTGCTCTGCGACTGGCCCCCACCCAGATCCTGCCTTCTGAAAAAATCGCTGAATCTGTCTTCCTGAGATCCACCTCCATAATTGGCAAAAGCATACAAAGACGGAAAGTAGCCCGCCTGCCTTTGTTTTTTGTCAAATGTTTTGAGTGCGATAGCTGTTTGGAGCAGTTGCGCTTCTATTCTTTGTCCAGGATCAAATGAAGATGGCGGAACATCATTGATCTGTGTGCGAAGACTGATGATATCATCAGTCAGGGCTATCTTATCGGTGAGCTGCAGGCCCATATTGAATTTGAGCGCTGACACACCGAGGTCATACAGATTCTTTGTGTTATTGATCTGGCTTTTGAGGGTGGATTCTCCGAGTTCCAATCTATCCACATCAGTTTCTTCTATCAATCCCTCCTTGAATGTAGCGCGAGTATCATGGAGCAGTTTCTGAATGAGGACCAGATTCGAGTCAAGTAATCGCATGATCTCGCGGGCGGCCTGCACCTCATAATAGTTTTTGATAATGCCATATCTGATATCCTGCTCGGTGAGTGCAGATGTCTGCTGAGAGAGTTTAATGAGTGATTTGAATGTTTGAATACCTATGAAATACCTCGTGTCATATACCAGCTGAGTCAGCGTAGCACCGACTGTGATATTGTTATTGAGGTTAAAGTACACCTTAGTACCCGGAGGGAGGCCAAAGAGTGCGAGATCCTTGCTGAAAGCAGGGCTCGTAGGTTTGATCATGTAATATTGATAATTCAGTTCAGCATTGATCTGTGGCAGCCCTATGGAGAGAAGCTCATGATTTCTTGCTATGGCCTCAGTCTCACTGAGTTTGGCATTCTTGGCACCTATATTATTCTGAATACCATATTCTACTGCCTGTTTGAGAGAGAAAGCTCTGAAGCCCGACTGCGCCTGCAGCCTGCAGAAACCCAAAAAAACGATCGTTAGTATAAATAATTTCCTCATGGCATTAATGATTTCAGTAGTTTACTTTGTTCTAAGTATGTCACTCC